>JBCCGX010001336.1:0-2659 GCA_039029035.1 Acidobacteriota bacterium
CCTCGGCGGCGGAACAGGTCGATGAGGGCCTTCACCGCGATCTCTCGGCGACGGGCCGTGAGGCGGGCACTAAGCTGGGCTCGTCGGGCTGAGGATCATCGTCATCTGGCGACCTTCCAGGTGGCGGGAGCGCGCGTCGACAGTGGCGATGTCGGCCGTCGCCTCGCTGATCTTGTCGAGGATTTGAATGCCGAGCTCCGGCCGCCGGAGCTGACGATAGCGGAAGAAGACCGTGACTTTGACCTTCTTGCCGTCCTTGAGAAACCTGATCGCTCGATTCAGCTTGATGTTGAAGTCGTTGTCGCCGATCGTCGGGCGGAACTTGACTTCCTTGACGTCGATGACCACGGTCTTCTTGCGCGACTCGCGAGCCTTCTTGTCACGATCGAATTTGACCTTGCCCCAATCCATGATCTTGACCACCGGCGGATCGGCTTTCTCGCCGACCTCGACCAGGTCGAGACCCTGCTCGCGAGCTCTGGATTTGGCTTGTTCCAACTGGACGATACCGACCTGGGTACCGTCTGCATCGATTAGTCGAACGGGGCTCTTGCGGATACGGTCGTTGATCCGGGGCTCGTTGGGGTCCCTGCGGATCGGTCGAAATGGCCTACGAATGGGTACCTCCTCCTCGGCGTCCAAGTGGACGCGAGAGACAGTGACAGGGGATCGAAAGACGGAGCGCGAAAACTCTGCGATGTCTCATGAAGCGTCCCGCAACGCGGCCGATACAAGGCGGGGCGTACCGATCAGCATGGCGGATCGGTGGCGGGCTTTTTCGGATACAAGCATCGCTCCAAGCATCGTCTCCCGAACATCGGGCGTCGATCTTAGCAGGAAAGTTGATCCAAGGCAGCTTCTTCATGACCCGATGTAGGTCTCGAAGAGCTTGAAGATTCGACGATATTCGTTGAGCCAGCTCGAAGGCTGGCGAAAACCATGCGGCTCGACGGGAAAGATCGCCACTTCCCAATCCTCTTTCTCCAGCTCGATGAGGCGCTGGGCGAGGCGCACAGTGTCTTGGAAGAAGACGTTGTCGTCCTGCATCGGAGCGCAGATCAAGAGCGGCTTCTCCAAACCGTCGGCGAGCTCGATCGGTGAGCTGCGCCGGTAGGCTTCAGGATCGACTTCGGGCGTGTTGAGGATGTTCGAAGTGTAGGCATGGTTGTAGTGCGCCCAGTCGGTCACCGGCCGCAGCGCCGCGCCGCAAGCGAAGAGGTCGGGCCGCTCGAACAGCGCCATCATGGTCAGGAAGCCGCCGTAGGAGCCGCCATAGACGCCGATCCGTTGACGGTCGACGCCGTGGGTCGAGACCAGCCAGTCGACCCCGTCGGCGAGGTCCTCCAGCTCCGGAGCTCCCATTTGGCGATAGATTGCCGTGCGCCAGGCGGCACCATAGCCGGCCGAAGCGCGGTAGTCCATGTCGAGCACGGCGTAACCTCGATAGGCCAGGAAGGAGTGGAAAAAGAACTCGCGGAAGTAGACCGACCACCCCTGGTGGGCGTTCTGCAAGTACCCCGCACCGTGGACGAAAACGACGGCAGGGCGGGTGCCGTCGGGGCGCTCGGTTTGTGCTGGGTAGTAGCGCGCGTAAATCGGCCGATCGTGGTGCGACGACGGTACGGCGACGATCTCGGGCTCGACCCAGGGCAGCGCGCGAAATCTCTCGCTGACGTGGTCGGTGAGGCGCCGCGCCTCAGCCCCTGGCCGGGCGGGCTGAACGAAGAGATCATTCGGCCGCAGGCGCTCGGAATGGGTGATCAAGAGGCTGCTGCCGTCGATCGAGAGCTGCGTTGAATTCTGTCCGCCGAGGTCCGTCAACTGCTCGATTCGACCGCTGTCGATCGCCACCCGATAGGTCTCGTAAATCCCGGGGTGCTCCGGATTGGCGCTGTAGTAGAAGTACTTCTCGTCCGGTCCGAGGACGACCTCGGATACCACGTAGTCCCCGTCGGTGAGGCGCCGGGTCGAACCGTCATCGAGCGAGTAGAGGTACAGCTGCGAGTAGCCGCTCTCCTCGGAGAGGAAATAGAGCCGGCGGCTATCGGCCAGCCAGCCGAACTCATTGAAGTACCAGTTGATCCACGCCTCGTGGCTCAGCCGATGCACCGGCTGCAGGGTCTGGTTGGCGAAGTCGACCAGCGCGATCCAGCGGTCCTTGTTGTCGTTCGAGTGGGCCTGTACCGCGAGCTGGGTGCCGTCGGGACTCCAGCTGAGGGGCTCCTCGAAGATCACCGGCCGTGGCTTGGCCGGGGTGTCTTCGTCTTCGGTGTTTTCGTCTCTGGCCTGGCCGCCAGAACGCTCGTCGCCGGCCTCGCCTTCGGCGCCGGTCGTAGCGTCTTGTTTGACCGCTGCCGTCTGGCGTTTGAGCTCTGCCAGAGGATCCTCGGTGAGGCCAGGCAGGGTGCCAAGCTCGAGGTCGTATTGTTCATGTGCGTCGAGATCGAGGTAGATGAGCTCCTGGCCGGGGCCCTTGCCGGTGCCTACCTTGGGGCGCACCTCTTGCGAAGTGACATAGCCGCTCTCGGTGATCCAGGCCGGCATCTGGTCTTGGCGCCCGGGGTCGTTTTTCTTGTCCGAGACGACCAGGACGAGCTTGTCGCCGGCTGGCGACAAGTGAGCTTGTTGGATCTCGATCTCGTCACCGAGATAGAACGGC
>JBCCGX010001337.1:0-2656 GCA_039029035.1 Acidobacteriota bacterium
CTGGCTCAGCTCACCGAGGTCGCGGCACTCGCCACCTTCCGGGCAGTACTTGCCCTTGCCGTAGGTACTCTTCATCGACACGGCGATCTGGGTCAGCTCGGCGGTCTCCTCGCTGTTGGCCGGGGCCGGCAGGGTCAGCGCTAGCTTGATCTTGCCCAGCTTGCGCTCGAGATCGTCCGACAGGTCGAGTCCGTCGAACCGCGCCGCCTTCTGCGCCAGATCGACCGACAGCTCGGTGGTCTTCTGGCTCGCCACCGCCGCCAGAAGCTCGGTGTCGTCAGTAATGAAATTCGACTGCACCCAGCTGTTCCGTGAGCGGTTGATCCACGACTCGAGCAACTTCGCTTCGGCGTCGGTAACGAATTCCGACGCTGCCTCCGCGCTCGGCGGAGCGTCGCTGGCCTGGGCGCAACCGAGCAGCGCGCAGCCGAGGAGGAGAGAGGCGAGGAACAGAGCACCTAGGGGCGAACGGGTCTTGGCAAGCTTCATCGGACAAGCCTCCGAAGTCGATTCATGGAGCGGTCACGCGCCGCAGCGCGCGGCTAAGCCAAGGCCGTCGCCAGCCGTTCGAGGCCGGATTCGAGCTCCTGGCGCGAGCAGGCGAAGGAAATGCGGATATGGTCGTCGGCGCCAAAGGCGATGCCGGGAACGATCGCGACACCGGCTTCTTCCAGCAGGTATTCGGCGAGCTCGATCGAACCGCGTCGCCCATCGCGGTAGCACGCGGCGACATTGGGAAAGGCGTAGAACGCGCCCGGTGGGGTGACGCAACGCACGCCGGGCAGGCGCTCCAGCCCAGACACGAGGAAATCACGCCGCCGCTCAAAGGCTTCGAGCATCTGGCGGACGTCGTCTTCGGCGCCTTGTAAAGCGGCCAGGGCACCCCGCATGGCGAACGAGGTGGCGTTCGACGTGGCATGACTTTGTACCGCCGCGGTCTTGCGAATCAGCGCCGCGTCGGCGAGGGCAAAGCCGATGCGCCAGCCGGTCATGGCGTAGGTCTTGGAGAACGAGCCGACGACGATCACCGTCTCGGGGAACTCGGCCGCCAGGGAGCCGGCGGAGGCGTGCTCTTCGCCGCCGAAGAGGAAGCGCTCGTAGGTTTCGTCCGAGAGCACGACGATACCGCGCTCGGCACAGTACTCGACGATGCGCCGGAGCTCCTCCGCACCGACAATACCGCCAGTGGGATTGGATGGCGAGTTGAGCAACACCAGGCGCGTCGTGTCGTCGATCGCCTCGAGCAGCGGCTCGGCGCGGATGGCGAAGCCTTCGTTCGCCGCGGTCGGCACCAGGACCGGCCGCCCGCCGGCAAAACGGATCTGCTCCGGGAAGCTCACCCAACAGGGTGACGAGAGCACTGCGCTGTCGCCTTCGTCGATCAAGGCCATCATGAGCTCGAACAGGGCCGCCTTGCCACCGACTGTCACCAGCACGTTGTCGAGGCTCCAGTCCACGCCGTGCTGCCGGCTGTAATGCTCGGCCAGGGCACTTCTCAGATCCGGGATCCCAGCCGCCGCCGTATAGCGGGTAAAGCCCTCGTCGAGGGCGCGCTTGGCCGCCTCGACGGCCACCGCCGGCGAGCCAAAATCGGGCTGGCCGGCACTCCAGTCAATGATCTCGCGGCCCGCTGCACGCAGCTCCGCCGCCTTCCTCGTCACTCGCATCGTCGCCGATTCAGCCAAACCCTCGGCGCGTCTGGAAAGTCGCATGGCGCGGCATGGTATCATCGGAACGGTGCAGCGGCCGCCCCCACGGCCGCTGAAATCCAACTAAATCCTTCAAACTGAGACTCTGACCGGCATGAAGATCCGATCGATCGCTCTGCTCACTTTGCTCTGCTTCGCACCTGCCGTGAGCGCCGCGACCGGCGAAGTCGACGGCTGGCTCACCAGCGTCGACGCCGCCGTCGACGCGGCGGCCGACGGTGACCGCAAGATCCTGGTCGACCTCTACGCCGACTGGTGCGGCTGGTGCAAGGTTCTGGAAGAGAAAGTCTTCACCACCCCGGAGTTCCGTACCTTCACCCAGGACATGGTGCTCCTGCGGGTCGACGTGGAAGACGGCGGCGAGGGCAGCGAGCTACAGGCCCGTTTCGGCGCCAACAGCTTGCCGACCACGCTGATTCTCGACTCGCAGCTGGCGAAGATCGGCGAGGTCAGCGGCTACGCACCGACGCCCCGCTTCCTCGCCGCGGTGCGCGGCCAGCTGCAAGAGTATGAAGCCATGCTCGAGTTCTACGAGCGTGTGCGGCGCGGCGACGACCTCGCCTTGATGCGCCGGCTGGGCGAGGACCTCCACGCCCGCGGCGACACCCGGCGCGCCGCGACGTTGTACGAAGCAGCCTTGGACAAGGCCGCCACCGGCAGCACCACCGCCGCCTGGCTGCACTACCTGGCCGCTGACGCTCACCGCTTGAACAGCGACCTGGGGCGCGCCGAGTCGCGCTACCGGACCTCACGTCAGCTGGCTAAGAGCCGGGCGGACGAGGCCCTGAACGAGCGCCTCGACATGTTGCGCTTCCACCTGGCCCATGACACCGGCGACTGCCCCGAGGCGGTTGCATCGCTGGAGAAGTTTCTCGAGAGCCATCCCCGCAGCAGCTTGCGATCCCAGGCGAGGTACACCCTCGCTGCGCTGCGCCGCGGCGAGGGCA
>JBCCGX010001338.1:0-2647 GCA_039029035.1 Acidobacteriota bacterium
CGGCTACCACGCTGCGCCAGTTGAAAGAGCTCCTGGCCGCGGGCCCCCGCAGGCACTCGCGCGCCCGACTCGAGAAACAGCTGCACCATCTGGGTGTTCTCGTGGCGGATCGCCTCTTCCAGAGGGCTGTCGATCGTCGCTCCGGGGTTGCCGCCGAAATCTAGCAGCAGCACCACCATGCGCAGATCGTTGTGCAGCGCCGCTGTGGCTAACGGGCTCGGGTCGCCGAGGTTGATCTCCTCGTCACCGCCGTCGCGCAAGGCGCGCCGGGCGGCCTCCGCGTCTTTGAGCTCGATCGCCAGGAAGAGCGCCTCGCGCGGGCTGATCGGATCGGTCTCGGGCAGGAGGGCCTCTTCGCCCACGGGCTCTTCGAGATCGTCGCCCTGGGGCTGCGCTAGGAGCCAGCCGGCAGCGAAAAAGCTGACGCAAAGAAGGATCGGTAGGCGTCGGAACATCCGGCTCAAATTATCATAAGACCATGCCGCCCGAAGATTCCGATCCCAACTGGTTCGCCGAAGGCGTTCGCTTCCGCTGCCATGGCGCCGATTGCGGCGCCTGCTGCTCGGGCAAGATGGGCCCCGGAGCCGTCTGGGTCAACCGTGAGGAGATGGAACGCCTCGCCGAGCACACCGGCCTCCCGGTCTACGAGTTCAAGAGCCGCTACATCCGGCGTCTCGAAGGTCGTTACAGCCTGAAGGAGAAGCCCAACTACGACTGCGTCTTCCTCGAGCCTGGTCGCGGCTGCTCGGTCTACGACGCCCGCCCCGGTCAATGCCGCACCTACCCCTTCTGGGATCGCGTCATGGCCAGCCGAGTCACCTGGCAGATCGAAGCCGAGTCCTGCCCCGGGATCGAATGCGACGAGACCCGGGTGGAGGGGGAGGAAGTGCGCCGCCAGTTGGAGATCGACCGGCGGCGCAGGGAGTAACGGCTACCGGCCCTGAATCGGGAAGTCCGGATCGACCCGGTCGTCGTCACAAGAGCTTGGCGGCGTCTCGTAGGGACCGACCTCCTCCGGATCAGGGTGAGTCGCCACGTTGTCGTCCCGCCCCGAGCCCGTCGCAGAAACCGCTTCGTCTTCGTAGCTCATGGGATCCTCCTTCTGGGGAAGGTTCATGCGGCCGAGGTGCCGAGCACACCACTCGTTCAAACGACCTCGCACGGATCGATCTCCCAAACGGACACTTTCGATCCACAAATGCCGCTACCTGCTGAGACCCCGTGGCGGCCAATAGGGTCAGACGAAGATTGGCCTCGCCTCTACCTCCAGTCCCCCTGCAAAACGAAGCCGGCCCAGTAGTAGGGCGCAGCCTTCTGATCGTCCGTGATCATTGCCAGCTGCGCCGCGCGCAAGGCCGCCGCCGGGCGTAGCCCACCGATGAGAATTCCCCGGTAAAACGCCTCCATGAGCTCCGCTGTGGCTTCATCCTCCACCGCCCAGGAGCTCGCCACCACCCGGCTGGCGCCAGCGTACAGAAAGCCCTGCGCCGGACCGATCAACCCTTCCCCCCGGATCTCCCGCCCCAAACCGGACCGACACGCACTGAGCACCACCATCTCCACCGGCAGGCGGAGACGATAAATCTCGTGCGGCCGCAGTAAGGCGTCCAAGACCGCACCCGATCGATTGACCTGGGTGAAGAGCACGCCCGAGGTCTCGGGCTCTGTCGGGTCGAAGAACGCATGGGTGGCGAAGTGAAGGAAGCCATAGTCGGCCAGTGCACCATGGGTCACGAGATCCTTGGTGGCGTCGAAGCCCAGAGCGGCGAACGTCTGCTCCGCCGGCACCAGTCGAAGAATTCTCTCCGCCTCTTGGCGCGAAAAGGCCAAGCGCTTCAATGGCTCTCCGGTCGGCGGATCGCGATCGAACACCGGATCGGCGACGACCGCAAGGCGCTTGGGCGGGGACGGTCGTATCTGCGTCCTCTGCCGGAGCAAGGACAGGGTCGATAGCGAGGGCAAGTGCACGATCTCATGGTCCGTCAACAGAGTGCGCAGCTCGGCCTGTCGCTCGTCCGCTGCCGGACTCGGTAAAGCGGCGAACGGGATGGTTTGCAGCGCCCCGTCGGTCACGACCACCAGGCGTTGTCCAGCCAACCGATCGGCGACCGGCGCCAGCAAAAGCTGGCTCAACTGGCTCAGGACCAGCTCGAGCTGGCCTCGGGCCCGGCGCTCGCCGCTTTGCTGCAACAGCCGAGAGGCTTGCTGCGCGAAGTCTTCGATCACCTCGCGGCCGGCGAGAGGAAACATCTCGACGCCGGCCTGCGACACCCACCAAAGAAAGCTACGTTCTTCGCCGAGAGCGAACTCCAACAGGACCGTTTGAGGGTCGAGCAGACTCCTGGGGTCGAGGGACTGAACGGCACCCGGCATCAGTTGGGCGGAGTCCGCTGGGTCGCCGAGCCCCTCCAGTGCATCGGCCAGAGCGTCGAGCAAGGCACGCACGCGACGCCGTTCGCTCATCTCGAACGCTCGCCGATCGAAGCCCGCCCCTGGTTCCTCGGCGTGGAGAGCAGCCAAGCTATCGATCGCCAACCCATAGTAGTCCTGCTTGCTGGCTAGATAGGCCATGCGGCTCTCACGGCCGACGGCCTCGGCCCGCTGATCCTCGATCAGAACGAGCGCCTCCTCGAGCAGTGGCCGGGCC
>JBCCGX010001339.1:0-2646 GCA_039029035.1 Acidobacteriota bacterium
AGAGAACGAAACCGGACCGGCCACCCTGCGACCAGACGCCGATCTGGTCGACATCGTGGAGTAACAGGACCTTCTGCCGTGGTGCCCAGGGGAAACCGATCTCCTGTCGCAAGCGATCGCCTTCGAAATGCAAGACATCTCGGTACATGCCTTGCAGCGCGAAGACACAGACGAGTGCGAAGAAAAGCAAGGGCTTGGACCAGGATCGCAGGCTCTGGCTGGAGGATCGACCCAGGGCGAAGCTGGAGATCAAGAGGAACAGGCAGGCCGAGGCCAGCATCGTCAAAAAGCGCTGACTGAAGCGAAAGACCAACCCGCCATCGACTGCAGATTCGTGGAGCATCCAGGCGGTGTCCCAAAGCTGGATCCGTTGATCCAGTGGGGGTAGCTTCTGCGGCAGTAGGTCCATGGTGGACAGGATCCCGAGCATCATCATTGCGATGGCCGATAGGACTGCCAAGAAAGGAACCCAGGCAATGACTCTCTTGGCGTCCGAGAGATCGATCACCGGCATGAGGAAGATCAGGCCGACGAGGATGGCGAACGACCCCAATAGTGCCCCGGGCCCGCGAAGGATCTCTTCAGGCGTCCAGTGACCGAGCCAGCCGTGGTCGAGGTTCCAGCCGATGACAACCAGCACGGTCAGGACGATCCAGACCAGAGCCGGGACCACCGTATAGGTGAGGATGTGATCCAGGGTCGAGGTCTTCTCCGGTTCTCTCCAGATACCCCGCAAACGGGGCGTCATTCGACCGGCGATCGAGATCGCGACATAGACTCCGAGCAGGCAGACCGAAGCTAGCTGAACAACGGGAGGTAGGGCGAAGAGATAGCTCAAGCGGGTGCACCCATCCTTCGGCCGACCCACCAGAACAGCCCGGCGATGCCCATCACCAGAGCAAAGACGAGCAGGCTGTGGTCGACGGCTCGGGCGGTGGCTCCGGCGACGGCGAAGAGGGCGGCGGCGGGCAAGCAGCCGGCCAAGGTGGCGAGGGCCATGCGGCCCCAGGACATGGGGGAGGTGCCGGCGAGGATGGCGACGGCCTCGGCGACGATCGGAACCGGACGGCTGACGATCACCGCGAGGTCGCCCCAACGGCTGAGCAGGGCGTCGGCGCGCTGGCGCTCAGTCTCGTCGACCAGGCGCGCGAGCAGGGGGCCGCCGCGGCGCCCGACGTAGAAGCCGAAGAGGCCAGCACCGAGGCCGCCAATCAGGGATACAGCAGTACCGAGGGCAACGCCGAAGAGGGCGCCGTGGGCTAGCATGACGACGGTGGAGGGTACCGGCAGGGCGACGTCGACGACCAGTAGACCGATCCCAACTAGCGCGGCGACAGCGCCGCCGCCAGCCAGCCAAGGCTCAGGATCGGTGAGAAGCGGGAGTCCGAGACCTTCGACGATGAAGAAGAGGCCGAGGAAGACAGCCATCATCGCCAGCATGAGGGAGACGTAGCGCTTCACGGATCCTGACGTCCCCCCAGGTGGTAACGGAGCCCGAGGCGCAGGGCGCGGCCGGGGCCCGGAAAGCCGATCAAAGTCTCGTAGTTCTTGTCCGCCAGGTTGTCGACCCGGCCGCGCAGCTCCCAGCTCGAAGCCAGCTTCCACGAGCCGCTCAGGGCGAGGAGCTGGTAGCCCGAGGTGGTGAAGCGGTCGGTAACCGGGATCTGCTCGTCGAAGCTCTCGGAGACACCCTGGCTCGACAGCTCGAAGCGCAGTGTCGGCCGCGGCGTCCAGGTCAGTCGCAGGCCGCCCACCCAGCGCGGCCGGTGGCGCAGCCGGGCGTCGGAGCCGATGTTCTTCACCTCTTGCCAGGTGAGATTGAGGCGCAGGGCGAAGCGTGCATCAGGGCGCCAGGTGAGGTAGCTCTCGACTCCTCGCGCCTCGACCTCCGATCGGTTGACGTGGGAAAACGTCTCGAAGTCAAAGTCGACCAGATTCTCGTAGCGGCTGTAAAACAGGGTTAGGCCAGCGTCGATCGGTCGACTGTCGGCGTTGCCGCCGAAGCTATGCTCGATCCCCAGATCCGCGCCGAGCGAAGTCTCCGGCCGCAAGTCGGGATTGCCACCGAGCTGTGGCGGGCTGGCCAGAGCGAAGAAGCTCGGCAGCTTGAAGGCGCGGCCGGCGGACGCCCGTAGGCGGGTCGATCCGTCGTCGCCCAGCTGGTAGCGGATCCCCAGGCGTGGGCTCCACTGGGCGCTGGTGTCCTCGGGGAAGTCGAGCCGGGAGCCGATCTCGAACAACAGGTCGCCACGCTCGATGAGGAGCTCGGCGAAGGCCCCCGGAGTAGTGCGGACGAGGCGGTAGTCTCCTGGTACGTCACCGCCGAGGAAGGGGGGCAGGAAGAGCAGGCTGCGATTCTCGCCCTCTTCGCGATCGAGGTCGGCACCGACCGCGAGGCGCAGGTGCTCGCCACTGTGCAAGGTGCCGGACCAGCCGAGCCGGCTGCGAGTGAAGTCCGTGGCCTCGATCGAGGGCGGCACCAAGGGAAAGACCGCCGGGCTGGTACGGTCGAGCGCGTGGTGGTAGACGCTGGCGGTCACCTTGTGGTGCTCGTCCTTACCCAGCAGGAGCTCGGCCCCGAGGCTGAGCTCCGAGTGCTGCGCGTCGCGCAGCTCGCCCGAGCCGAAGACGGGCCCACCGGAAGCG
>JBCCGX010001340.1:0-2646 GCA_039029035.1 Acidobacteriota bacterium
CGAGGATGTCGAGCACCTGAAACGGGTCAAGGTGGCGACGGTCGAAGTGACCACCGAAAGCCGCGAGCTGCGCTTTTCCGGCGTCACGCGAGCAGCGCGCCGTGCTCGCTTGTCGTTTCTGATCGGCGGTCGGGTCGTGGCTCGGCCGGTGGAGATCGGCGATCGGGTTCGGCCGGGGCAATTGCTCGCCAGGCTCGACGATCTCGAGCTGGTCAACGGTGTGGCGTCGGCCGAGGCATCGGTAGCGGAGCTTTCGGCCCGTCGCTCCCAGAGTGAGCGCGACCACCGCCGGGCCGAGCAGCTGGTCACCGCCAAGGCCGCGACGAGCGAAGAGCTCGAGCGTACGGCCGCCGCGGTCGATGCCCTGCAGGCAGCGGAGACGGCGGCCCAGGCACGGCACCAGGAGGCCAAGCGCCGATTGGCCGAAACGCGCCTCGAGGCGGATTTCGCGGGTACCGTCACCGAAGTGCACTTCGAGCCCGGCGAGTTCGCGCGCGCCGGCTCGCCGGTGGTCACAGTCTCCGGCGATGGTGAAATCGAGGTCGAGGTCGAGGTACCGGAATCGGTGATCCCGCGCATCGCGGTCGGCGACGCGGTCGATCTCAGCCTGCCCGTTCTGGGCCAGCAGAAGGTTGGGGGGCGGATCAAATCGGTCGGCCGAACGGCCGCCGGGCCGGGCCGGTTGTTCCCGGTTGTGACCCGTGTCGAGTCGGCCGACGGGACCGAGGTTCGCCAGGTCGTGGTCGGGGCCACCGCGGAGCTGGTATTGAAGTTGACCAGCGACCATGCACTAACTCTGCCGGTCGAAGCGGTGGTCAATCCTGGCGGCCGCCGGCCATCGGTGTTTCGCATTGCCGGCGCCGGTCAGTCACCCGACACCGTGCGAGTCGAGAAGCTGGAGGTCGAGGTCGGGACTTTGCTCGGCGATCGGGTGATCGTCGAAGGTGAGCTAGTGGCTGGCGATCAAGTCGTGGTCGGCGGCCAGCGTGGTTTGCTCGAAGGTGAATCGGTGATGATCGAAGGCCAGGTGGGCCGCCAGCGATGAACATCTTGCGAGCGATTCTCGAGCGGCGGCGGCTGGTCGTGGCGACCGCGCTGCTGCTCGCTCTCGCCGGGGTGGCCTCGTGGCTGACCATGCCACGGGAGGAAGATCCGCAGTTCCCACGTCGCAATGGTCTGGTCATCACCGCCTTCCCGGGAGCCGATGCGGAAACGGTCGAGCGTCTGGTGGTCGAGCCGCTGGAAGAGCACCTGGCAGAAGTCGAAGAGGTCGAAGATGTCGGCTCGACGGCGCGAGCCGGAGTCGGCATCCTGCGGGTCGATCTGCTCGATCACATCTACGACACCGATTCTGCCTGGGACAAGGTGCGCGACGCGGTAGAGCAAGCGCGTGCCGAGTTTCCGGCCGGGGTTGGCGAGCCGGTGGTCGAGGACGATCTGGTGTCGCAAGAGGCGATCGTCCTGGCGATCACAGGTTCGACCGATCCACTGGTCCTGGCCGCCGCCGCCGAGCGCCTGAAACGCGAGCTTCTGACCCTCAATCCGGTGAAGCAAGTCAACATCTTGGCCGATCCGGGGGAGCAGATCACCATCGAGTACGACGACGCGGCGGCACGGCGTCTCGGCCTCGATCCCCGAGCCCTGGGCCAGACGCTGCGCCAGCGCAGCTCGATCCAGCCCGGCGGTCTGATCCATCTCGGTGCCAAGAACGCCAATCTCCGGCCACACACCGAGTTCGAATCACTGCAGGAGATTCGTTCGACGCCAGTACTGCTGCCGTCGGGGTCCTCGGTGCCTCTGAGCGCCCTGGCCAAGGTACGGCACGGCCCCGCCGAGCCCGGCACGGAGCTGATGTATTGGAACGGCCAGCGGGCGGTGGGCCTGGGAGTGATCCCGAAAGATAACCTCGATCGGATCGACTACGGGCGTCAGGTGCGCGAGACCGTCGCGGCCCTCCGTTCGGAGCTCGCGCCGCTCGAGGTCGAAGAGGTCATCTTTCAGCCTGATCTGGTCGAGACCCGGTTGAAGGACCTTACCTGGTCCCTGCGTCTCGGTATCCTGATCGTCGCCGGAGTGCTGTTCTTGGCCATGGGGCCGCGACTGGGGCTGTTGGTGGCGTTGGTGGTGCCCTTGGTGACCTTCGGTTCGATGGCCATCTTCGCGGCGGCCGGTGGCATCTTGCATCAGATCTCGATCGCCGCGCTGGTGATCGCCCTGGGCATGCTGGTCGACAACGCCATCGTCGTGTCGGAGAACATCCAGTGGCGACTCGATCGCGGGCTGCAGGTTCGGCAGGCGGCGCTCGAGTCGGTGCGCGAGCTCGCCCTGCCTTTGGGGACAGCCACCGGCACGACCCTGGCGGCCTTCGTGCCGATGCTGGTGTCGAAGGGCGGCACGGCCGACTTCACTCGCTCGATCCCGGTGCTGATCATGCTCACCCTCTCGGTGAGCTACGTCTTCGCCGTGCTGGTGACGCCGGTGCTGGCCGAGCTCCTCTTGCGTCGGCGTCAACGCTCGCGGACCGAGCGCAGCGATCGTCTGGCGCGATTCGTCTCCCGGGTGGCGGTGCGCTGGCCGCGCTGGGTGATGGTCGGTACCGCGGTCCTGCTTCTGCTGACGATCCTGGCCGCCGGCCAGCTCGACCAG
>JBCCGX010001341.1:0-2645 GCA_039029035.1 Acidobacteriota bacterium
CCGATCCCTTCGTCCCAGCCCCAGCCATCTTCGGTAACGTTGATGCCGAGACTGTTGTAGTGGTCGTCGGCATCCAGAATGAGCAGCTTGGGGCCCGCCATGGCGGCTTCCGGTCGCGCTTCCAGCGCAGCGATCAGGCGCACCAAAGCGTCTTCGGTGGACTCCGTGTCATTGTTGACGAAGTAGTAGAACTCCGGCTGGCCGAGGTGCTGCTTGGCCCAGGCGACACCGAGGTTGTTGGCGGCGGAGAAGCCGAGAGAGGTCTCCGAGGTGACCACGTGGACCTGCGGCGAGGTGTGGGCGAGCTCGGGCAGGGGCTCCTGGCAGTGGTTCGCCACCACGACCACTTCGAGCTCTACCCGAATCGAGGCCATCAAGCTTTCCAGGCAGCGAGCCAACATCGCCTCGCCGCGGTGGTGGACGATGACGGCGTGCACTCGTTCTCGCTCCACCTCCGGCGGTTCGCTGGTGGTCTCGACCGCCGGATTGGACGGCTGCCAGCTTCCGACAGCTGCCGCACCTGGAGCCCGGCTCTTCGCATCCGGTGCCAGGGATGGATGCTCCGCCCAGGCGACGAGCTCGCGGGTCGTCGCTGCGAAACTGAGCTCTTCGGTGGTGTACTCGAGGGCTCGGCGCCGCATGTCTGCGAGGGCGTCCGGATGTCTCGAGGCCCATAGAATCTGCTCCGCCAGAGCCGTCGAGTCGCCGATCTCGAAGGTCAGCCCGAGCTGCTCCTCGGCCAGCAGGGCTCCGAGATCCCCCATCCGGTTGTAGGCCAGCGGGAGCCCGGCACCCATCCATTGCACGATGCGATTCTTGTGGCCCAGCAGGCCCTCGTAGATCTGCACTTCCGTCAGAACACCGAGATTCGCCTCCGCCTGGAAAGATGGAACGAGCTCGGCCCGGACCCAGCCCTGGAGGTGGAAGCGGTCGCGGTATCGGGAGCGCGCGATCCGTTCCTGGAATCTCGGGTAGGTGCGCTCGTCGTGGCCATCGATAGACCCGCCGGTGGAAACGAAGTGAATGTTATCGGCCCGGGCGAAGGCCTTCTCCAGGCCCTCGAACAACGTGTCCGTATCGCTCCACACGTTGTATCCCCCGCTCCATAGAACGATGAAGGCATCGTCCGGTATGAGAGAGCCGCGCAGGAGGGGCCGCGGCGGTGCGCTGTCGGCCGGCGTCAAGGCGCAGGGGATGACGGTAGAGAACTCGTAGCCGCAGGTCTCGTGACTGAGCCGGCCGACGACACCGAGCTCACCGATGGTGGCGTATCTCTGCCGCCGAGAGACGCCGGAGAACTTGTCGGCGCGGAGCAGGACAGGCTCGAGCAGGCTCCAGAAGTGTTCGATAGGCCAGTTTTCTCCCTCGAGCATCGCTTTGGCTTGGGCCTCGGCCATGACATGGCCGAACTGGTCGGCCCAGAAGGGTACTTCCGGCCGAGAGAGTGCAAGAACGTTCGAGCCGTAGATCGTTGCGCCAACCAGAGCGTCCGGTTGAAACTCGTCGATCCGCACTCTGAGCTGGTCGACATCGCAGAAGCTCTTGTCGTCGACACGCTCGATCTCGACACCGTCGCGGGTCTCCCGAGGGATCGCTTCGTTGGCCTCGTAGCTGCCGGGGATCATCATTGCCCGCAGATGGACCCGATGTCCGGCCGCCGCCAGGCTGTGGGCGAATTGCCAGGTGCGGATTCCCGGCCCAAAGTTTCGTAGAGTGTTCTCGAAGGGAAGTGGGCAGAGACCGCAGAGAAGAATTTTTGTCACGAATTCTTCGGCTCAATGAGGAGGGAGAATGAAGGTCGAGAGGACGAGAACCAGGACCCTATCACTGATCAACGAAAAGTTGCCGTGATGCTGAAGATGGCGTGATTATAGCGCTGAACGCTAGCGACAAAACGATGTCTCTTAGAGCCCCCAAGGCCTCCAGGACCCTCTGTGCAGGCTTCCATCATGTCGAAGGGCGAGGCATCGTTGTCGTGGTCAAGGACCGGTCGCGTGGGTCTCTGGCGAGGAGACCCTAGACCGTCCGGACGCGAAGAGAGCCGGCCATACTCAGCCAGGGAAGTTTGACGCTAGAATGTCGCGGCGGGTTCGAGGAGAACCCGATCAAGGTAGCCTAAGCCAGCGATCGGATCATGACTCAGACCCTCGCCATGAGACCGCTCCCATGCCAGGGCCGGACGTCTTCCAACCTTCGGGCGTGAGCATGCCAAAGAACGATTCCGGCAGCGAGAAGCAGGCTCGCACCGGGCGTGGAATCGCGCACCTTCACCTCTTCACGCTCAGTGGCTTGGCCATTGCCCAGCCCATCTTCGATCTGCTGTCTCGCCACGCAGAATTCTTTGTCGTCCGCAGGTCGAGTCCCGCGGATCTGCTGGTACTGGTCCTTTGCCTCCTGCTCCTCCCGCTGCCGGCCGTGCTCGTGCAAGCAACCGTCGCGCGCTTCGTGCCCAGACTGTTCTCGGGCCTGCAGGCGCTGTTCGTCACCTTCTTGGTGACTCTCTTTCTGCTCCAATTGGCCAAAGTCGCGGGTTTCGACTCCGGCCACGTGACGGTCACGGCTTGCGCCCTTGCTGCAGTGGGCGTGGCCTTGGCCTATCTGCGCTGGCCAGCTCTCGGCAGGTTCTTGACCTATCTATCGATTTC
>JBCCGX010001342.1:0-2644 GCA_039029035.1 Acidobacteriota bacterium
GCCATGGCGTTGTTGAGAGCGTGCCACAGCATCGCCGGAAAGATCGAGCCGGTGAGCAGGGTGACGGCGGCGAGCAGCACGCCGAGAGCGGCGGTGGGCAGCAGACGGATGAGACTGATGTGGAACAGGCCGAAGACGAGGCCGGTCACCAGGCACAGAGCGATTGGATGGAAGCTGCGCCGCAGGGCGTGCAGCAGCACCCCGCGAAAGGCGATCTCTTCACAAATCCCTGGCAGTATCGCAACCAAGAAAAGCAGCTCCCAGAGCGGCATACCGGAGGGCAGCAGGGACTCCGTGGCACCTTCCAGCAGGCTTTTCGGGATGGGGAACAGATAGGCCGAGAGCTTGCCGGCAGCCAACGCCGACAGGTGCAGGGCGGGTGCGCCGAGGACCACCGCCAGCCAAACGACGGGCCGCACCGGCCGCAACGCCAGGGCCTCCTTGACCGGCAGGCGGTAGCGCCAGACGATCAGCAAGGAGCCGCCAAGGAAGAGCACGATGAGGTTGAAGACGATCTGTGCCCGCAAGGTGCGCATGGCCTCGAAGTTGCCCGCCACCAGCATGAGCGCCACCCACATCGCCCCGTACCAGCGCCAGACGTGGCGCGGCAGGAGAGCGGCGCCGCCCTCGAACTCGGCCCGGTCGATCTCGCTGGCTGTGATCAGGCGTTCGGTCGACAGGGCCTGCAGGGTCGCCCGGCCGGCGAAGGCGGTGGCCGCCAGGGAGACCAGCCAGGTGATCGCCAGAAAGAGGCCGTCGAAGTGGCCGACCAGGACTTCGCGCACCGCCACGCTCAAGTTGGCGATCGGCACCAGAGCGATGGCCGAGCGCAGCTGGACACCGGGTAGCATCGACGCCAAGGCCGGCACCAAGAGCAGCAGAAAGACCGGGAAGAAGTAGAGCTGAAACTCCTTGTAGGTCTTGGCATAACCCGACACCAGGAGCAGGATGCAGCCGGCCAGAGCAGCCAGCGGCAGGAAGAGCAGCAACAAGAGGACCACCGTACCAATCGAGAGATCGACGGCGAAGGTCTCCGGCACTTCGATCAGCTCCAGACCGACGTAGAGCAACAGATTGAGCAGCTGGATGATAGTGATCACCACACCGACGGTGACGATCACCGACAGCTTGGCAGCGACGATCTCGCGTCGATTGGCGGCCGTGGTCAGCACGGTTTCGAGCGTGCCGCGCTCCTTCTCGCCGGCGATCGCGTCGGCCGCCACCACCGAGCCGCCGGTGAGCAGGAAGAGCAGAATGAACACCGTTGCGTAGCGCCCCAAGGTCGCCCCGGTCAACTGCTCGGCGGTCGCCACATCGTGGGTCCCGACCACCGCGACCTGATCTGCCGTCACCGGGAAGCCGCGCTCGACGAGGGCGAAGTGGCGTTGATCGCGGCGTACCTCGGCCAGGCGTCGGCGCATCTCGTCCGAGGCGGTCTCCGATGCCTCCCAATTGGCCCGGTAGACGAGGCGCAAAAGCGGCAGCACCGTGTCGTCCGCAGCGCCCTCGCTTTGCGCTGAGGCTACCTCGGTCCCGGCTCCGTCGTCTCGGGTATCGTCGTCCGCCGCCCCGACCTCGGGCTCACCGTCTTCGGACAGCGGTGTGCCGGGTGGCAGCCCCTCGATAATGAAGTGGATTTCCTGCGCCTCGACCTGCGCTTGCGGATCGGCGGCGTCAACCTCTTCGAGGGTCAGGCGCGTTCCACTGTCCGCCGGCGCGTCGGCCCGATAGTCGGCGATGAGCTGTCGCACCAAGGCCTGCTCCGGGCCGTTCACGGCGTAGTAGTAGACCCTCGCTTCCTGCCGCTGCTCCCGCGCCCGCTCCACCGTACCGGAGGAGAAGAGCAACAACGGCATCACCAGGATCGGTAGAACGATCGAGGCGAAGATCGTCCGCCGGTCGCGCAACAGCGTCCGCAGCTCGAACCGGTAGAGGGTCGATAGCGTGGGACTGATCATCCGGCCTCAGGTCTGCCCTCGCCCTCACTGTCGCCTTCGCCTTGGCGCACAAAGTGCACGAAGATGTCTTCGAGGTAGTGATGACCGGTGGCGGCGCGCAGGCCGTCCAAGGTGTCACAGGTCAGGATCTGGCCGCGGTGGATGATAGCGATGCGGTCACAGAGGCGCTCCGCCTCACTCATGATGTGGGTCGAGAAGAGGATCGTCTTGCCCTCGGCGCGCAGCTCTTGGATCATCTTCTGCAACTCGAGAGCGTTGAGCACATCGAGCCCCACGGTCGGCTCGTCGAAGATCAGGATCGGCGGATCGTGGGCCATGGTGCGGGCCAGGGAGACTTTCTGCTTCATGCCGCTCGACAGCTTGTCGACCCGGGCCTCGGCGAACTCGGTGATGCCGAAACGCTCGATCAGCTCGTTCACCCGTGACTTGACGCGCTCGCGCGGGTAGCGATTGATGCGGGCAAAGAATTCGATCGTCTCGCGCGCCGTGAGGCGCGGATAGAGCGCCGTCGAGGCGGAGAAGAAGCCGAGGCTCCGCCGGACCTCTTCGGGCTCACTGCGCACCTCGTGCCCCATCACCGTGGCGCGGCCACCGCTGGGCTCGAGGATGGTCGACAGCATGCGCAGGGTGGTGGTCTTGCCGGCGCCATTGGCGCCCAACAGGCCGAAGATCTCGCCTTCCAGGCA
>JBCCGX010001343.1:0-2641 GCA_039029035.1 Acidobacteriota bacterium
CGGTTGCCGGGGATGTCGAACAGGCAGACGTTGTTCGACGAATGGGAGCCGCAGAGGCCCAGGGAGCCGTCGGGCGAGATGCCAAGGGTGCCGAGCTGCTCACCGGCTTCGATGCGCAGGAGCTCATCGTTCTCCATGTCGACCACGGTGAGCCAGGAAGCGAAGTGGTCGCCCGGGTTCCAGGTTTGATCGTGACTGAAGCGCTGGCCTTGCGGGGTCCAGCAGAACCAGCTGCGTTGGCCGCGGATCCCTGGTTTGAGGACGCCCAGGTGCTGGCCCAGGGTTCCCTTACCGAGGCCGACGATGTGGACGCCGTCGTTGGCCCAGACGAAGGCACGCTCGGTCTTGTCGTTGACGGTGACGCCGTGCCCCCAGTCGCCGGCCGGGGTCTCGCTGAGGATCTGGCCGCTGGCGCGATCGACGACTCGTAGGGTCGTGGCGCCGCGCAGACGGTCGGTGGCCACCAGCCAGCGGTCCTGGTTGAAGAAGGCCATATTCGAATGCCGGCCACCACCCTCGAAAGACTCGAGCTCCAAAGTGCGCGTGTCCAGCACGTGCAGGCGCTTGTCGCCGATGGTGTTGTACTGGATCAGGGTGTGGGCACGATTGGGCTGCCAGTGCAGCGGCCGACCGCCGGCGACCTCTTTGGCGTCGAGCACCCGCCAGTGCTCGGTCAGCGGATCGACTTCGACGCCCATCAGCAGGCCCTGGTCAGTGCGGGTGTCGACGCCGTGGACGAAGAACCGGTTGAGCCCTTCCACCGGCACCACGGCGTGGGCGGCGTGGAAGTCGTGCCACGTGGTCAGGACCCGGCTGTCCTTCAAGGACACGAGATCGACCCGGCTGCGGCCGCCTTCCCGGGAGCTCACCATGGCAAGACCAAAGGTGCCGGTGGCGCTGCGGCTCGGGTCCGGTGGGCCGGCCAGGGCTTTCGACGGGAGGATCGAGGCGCCGACCGTGGCCGCCAGCGAGCTCTTCAGGAAGCGTCGACGGGAGAACTCGTTTTTCGGGTGCATATCTCTAGTGTACGCCGACCGAGCCAAGTGGGTTCAGAAGGGCTCGAGCTCAATCGGCCCTGCGGGCTGCGCCGCAGCTCAAACTCGCCTTGGCACCCTGACTTCGGGAAACACCGTTTTGACCTAGGCCCGAGGCTCTGCTGCAGTCTTCGGGGCTCAAACACGTTCGCTGCGTGCTCGCTCCACAGGGCCGCTCTCGAACTGTTGCTGGTGGAGAACTCACAGCTTGCGCACGAGCAACGCCGTCAGATCGTCGCTCTGGGGCACGTCGCCGACGAAGCGGGTGACGGCGTCGTGCATGGCGCGGATGATCTCTTTCGCCGGGCGATCGAGATGCTGGCGGATGACGTCTTGTAAGCGCTCGATACCGAATTCTTCGTCGTTCGCGTTGGCCCATTCAAAGAAGCCGTCAGTGACGAGGATCATCAGGTCACCGCTCGCCATGGCGAAGGGCTCGGCATCGGGCCAAGGATACTCCGTCATGATGCCGAGGGGTATGCCGTGGGCGGGCTGCGAGTGGAAACGATCCTCCGCCGCCAGGTAGCGCAGCACCGGACCGTGGCCGGCGCTCAGGAAAGACAGGGTGTCCTGCTGCAAGAAGCCCAACACGGCGGTGACCGAGCGATTGTCGGCCAGATCACCGTAGAGCAGCTCGTTGACCCGCGCGATGACTTCGCCCAGATCTTGGGTGACTGACGTCGTGGCGCGAAAGAGCGACCGGCAGGTGGCCATCATCAAGGCGGCACCGATGCCGTGACCGGTGGCATCAGCGAGCACCAGGGCGAGGGAGCCGTCGGGCAAGGTGTAATGGTCCCAGAAATCGCCGCCGGTGTCGTCGGCCGGCTCGTTCCAGCCAGCGATGTCGAAGCCCGGCGCGGTGGGGTTGTGATCCGGTAGTAGACCTTGCTGAATGTTGCGCGCCAGCTTCAGATCGCGCTGGATACGCTGTTTCTCGGCGTAGTGGTCGAGCAGCAGCTGGCGCTGGACTGCGACGCCGACCTGGGCATCGAACACACGGATGAGCTCACGGTCCCAAGGGTCCATCGGTGGCAAGTTCTGGGCCTGTAGCACCCCGACGATCTGGCCTTCGTAGTCGTGCAGCGGGAAGACGGCGAGGTTGCACACGCCGTCTCCGTCACAACCTCCATCGAAACTCGGATCGGCCAACGGGTCCTCGAGCTCGACCCGCCGACCACTCTGCACCACTTGGCGGGCGATCGCCCATTGCGCCTGCGGTGTCGACTCGCTCTCGTTCGCGCCGCTCGGCCGCCGCAGCGCATCCTGCCGAGGATCGTAGAGCAGCAGCATCGCGTGCTCGCATTCGAGCATCTTGCGAGCGGCGCGCTCCACCGACTGCACCAGATGGATAAGGCTATCGGTGGCCGCCAGCTCGAGCGAGACCTCGAGGACCGCTTGCAGATCGGCGACGAATTTTTCGTGATTGACGGCGGTGCCGTCTGGCGCATCATCCATGAGAGTTCCAACGACCGGACCAATATAGCTCAGATTCGTTCGGCCGAGCGTCACGGCCCTTCCGGGCTACGTGCGAGCCCAACGGTTGATTCGGCTCATTCGGTCGATAAGTGGACGATGATCGGATGGTGCTTGGTGACCGAGCGCCTCTC
>JBCCGX010001344.1:0-2639 GCA_039029035.1 Acidobacteriota bacterium
GCACGGCGAGCCGCTCGAGGGCGCTTGGTTCAACCGATCGAAAGAGTGGTCGGCGAAGCACCGCGGCCTCGACCACGGCCGCTACGACTTCGCCACCCGCTACCTGGTCGGCCTCGCGCCCCTCCCGGCCTTCCGTCACCTCGAACCGGAAGAGTACCGCGGCAAGGTCGCCGAGCTGATCCGGGAGATCGAGCAGGAAGGCGAAGCGCGCCGGGACGGTCATCCGGTGGTCGGCGTCGAGAAGATCCTCAGCCAAAACCCTTACGAGCCGCCGACTCGCCAGACCAAGCGATCAACCAAGCCACGTTTCCACGCCGCCTCGAAGGCGCCCCGACTCGACCTCGAAGCCGAGCTCGCGGCCTTCCTGGCCGAGTACTGGGGCGCTTCGCAGGCCCTGCGGTCCGGCAACCTGAAGGCCGCGGGCTGGTTTCCCGAAGGTTGTTATCTTCCAGCCCTGGCCTTTACCGGCACGGCGTCACAACGGCGCCCGCCCTTGCCGCCGACACGACGACTCGAGATCCTCGATTCTGGTGCGATCGAGCGTGGTGCGATCCCGATCGTCACGATTGTGCCGGCCGTCGGAATCGCCGAGATCCTGCCTCGCGCCCGAGGCCAGCCACCTGAGCCTTGGGAGACTGGCGTCGGCCCGGGTCAGGTCGCGCGAGTTGTGGAGCAGTGAAGAGTTAGCGACCCGAGTCCTCGGTGCCTCTTGCAGGCATTGAGGTCGATGTGTGCCTAGAGAGAGTGCAGCAAGGCTGGCCCGGTCATCTTCGGTGCTGGCGCCAGGAGTTTTGAGGCACTTTGGAACCGCTACAGGTGGTTACGTCTGAGGAAGAGCAGGCTCCGACTCAGGGCTCGGCTGTAAGTCACGCCGTTTCAGAAGATTAGTTGCACCTGGCACCAATAGCCAGGATTAGTCGCACCTGGCACCGATAGTCAGGCAGGTTTGAGGCTTTGCCGGTATGAGCTGCTCCTGATAGGGTCTATTCTTGAACTGTCCTTGTATGGAAGGAGGGAGCTCGCGATGTATTGGCAATCCCCTAAGAAAATCTGGAAGAGCCCCTGGCTCCTAGCGCTCTTTGCGCTCCCTGTTTGCGCTTGCGCTGGTGGTTTCGTCGGGCCGATCGAACAGAATACTGCGCCTCGGGTTACTCTGAGTGGGGTGGCCTTCGACCCCGCCGCACGTCCTGTCACGGCGACGGTTGAAAGCGATGTGATGGACTTGCCCGAAAGAGCAGACGACGAGGTTCGGTTTGTGCTTGCCGGCAGCGTTGTATCCATCTTTGCCCGTTCTACGGACCTCGAGGGCCTCAGCTCCCTACAGCTCTGGGAGATTGGCGCTCAGCTCGTCGATCGAGAAAACGGTGAGAAGTTGAGTGGTGGCGCTTCCGTTCTCGAAACGGCGGCCTCATTCGTCGCCCCTGCGGGACGGGAGGTGGCGGTTTTTGCTACCAGCAGCAACGCTGCTTTCTTCCCCAAAACTACCAACACCCCTCGGCTCCGGTTTCTCAGCTCCGGCGCTCAGCCGTCGTTGCCGCCGGCAGCGGAATCCACAACGATCCGCTTCACCTGGGACGAAAATCAGGGAGCCTATGTCGCTCCCGCTGTTCCGCGGCCCGACCAGAACGCTTTCATCCTCGGCGTCAGCATCGGCGATGTTTTTGATGGCCAGAGATTCCTCAGCCTATACCGCGGCGATCAGAGCCTCGACGAGCTTGATAGCCGGGGCGATTTTCTCCGCATGTTCGAGGAGAGCCGGACGGAGTTTTTCCGTGGTCCCTGGTTAGAGCAACCCTGGTACGCTCTGAAGGGATTGCGGGTCGGAGCCGATGACAAGAATAACCTCTTCTTCGACATCACCCTGCATTGGATGGTTTTCGACGTGTTCTGAGAAAGTGCTTGCGGTCGACAACAGACGTTATACAGTCACCTTCGAATGTGGCGGAGCTCACGAGTCGATCTGCGCAGCAGAGTCGAGCGGACGTGCAAGGCGGGCTCGAGCGGCGTCGGCCGGCGACGAGCGAATACAATGGGCAGACAGACCACCAGTCTGCCGAGCTTCGCCGTCGAGCTCCGCAGGTTAGTTGCACCTGGCACCAGTAGCCAGGGGACCTTCCGAGTGACGGGGCCGGCGGTGCGGCGATCGAGCTGTGCCCGCTGAACGCCAACAACGGTGACGAGGGCACCGCGGCGCTCGAGATCATCCACGACCTCGCCCCCGGCGCCACGCTCGGTTTCTGCCCCGCCTTCGGTAACGGTGAGCAAGGGCTGGCCAACATCGACGGCACGCCCAACCCGAATCTCGACATCATCGAGCCCACGAGCTCCTATGGTCCGGTGATCCTCAAGTTCGATCCCCAGGGGGGCAACGATCTCGACATCCGCTTCAAGCCCGAGATCACCGCCGTCGACGGCGTCTCGGTGACCGGCGTGGGCTTCGTCAACCCGTTCTTCGGCACCTCGGCCGCGGCGCCCCATGCCGCCGGTGTCGCCGCCCTGCTGCAGCAGGCCGCGGGCGGCAACCTCGAGCCGCGGGATTACCGCTTCATCCTCCAGGCGACCGCCGAGTCGCGTTCCGACTTCATCGTCTGGGGTGCGGGCCTGATCGATGCCCTGGCAGCGGTGCAGGCGGCCGAGCA
>JBCCGX010001345.1:0-2638 GCA_039029035.1 Acidobacteriota bacterium
GGACGCCGGACTCAGCGCCGGTGAAGGCGATCGTCGGCCTGGTCGGCGGCAAGGTGGAGGACGTGCCGCGGGTCCTGGGTCTGTACCATTTTCCCACTCTGGCCGAGCAGGCGTCCGGCACCTGGCTCGGCGGCGCCGAGAATAGCGGTGCCGCCAAGGCGCTGCGCGACACCGCTAAGTTCTTGATGGAGCAGAAGAAGATTCCGGCGCTGGCGGCGGATTACAGCCGCTTCGTGACGTCAGAGTATGTCGAGGCGGTGCTGCGAGCGCAGTCTGAATGAGGTCGCGAGACGCCCACCAAGTTCGCTCGGCCCTGCAGGCTGCGCCGCAGCTCAAACTCGCTCCATGAGCACCCTCGACATCGAGGGGGTCTCGGTCACGTTCCCGGGCCGTCAAGGGGAGCAGGTCACCGCCCTGGCGGAGGTCGACCTGACTCTCGAGGCGGGCGAGCTGGTGGTGGTGGTGGGGGAGTCGGGCTGCGGCAAGACGACCCTGCTCAACCTGATGGCGGGCTTCCTGCAGCCCACTCGCGGTCGGGTGTTGCTCGACGGCGAGGCGATCACCGGCCCCGGTGCCGATCGTGGTGTCGTCTTCCAGCGCCACGCCCTCATGCCGTGGCTCGATGTCGTGCGCAACGTCGAGCTCGGCCTCAAGCTGCGCGGCGTGGGGCGGGCCGAGCGGCGGGCGGCGGCGGTAGCCAACCTGGCCCTCGTCGGGCTGGACGATTTTCATCACCATGCGGTCTATCAGCTGTCCGGCGGCATGCAGCAACGGGTCGGCATGGCGCGGGCGCTGACCAGCGACCCGGCGATGCTTCTGATGGATGAGCCCCTGGGGGCTCTCGACGCCCTGACTCGTGAAGCGTTACAAGAGCTGCTACTGGAGCTCTGGCAGGCGACCGGCAAGACGATTTTTCTCATCACCCACAGCGTCGAGGAGGCGGTCTTCGTCGCCACCCGACTGCTCGTCATGTCGCCGCGTCCGGGCCGTATCGCACGCGCCTTCGAGCTCGGATTCGGTCGCCGGTTCCTCGAGGGCCGCGACGCGCGAGCGGTGAAGTCGGCGCCGGACTTCATCGCTCAGCGCGAGGAGGTTTTGAGTCTGATCCGCAGTGGAGGTCACCAGGATGGCTGACGAGCCGGGGCCCTGGGCGCGGGCGCGGCGGCGGCTCAGCGCGCCGCAGGCGTCGGCAGCCTATGGCGCCCCCGGCGGAGGACAGAGCGCCGGCCTGAGCCTCGCGACCGTCCTGGCCATTTTTGCCCTCTGGTATGGCGTCACCGCGGCCGGCTGGATCGAGCCGCTCTTTCTTCCCGGCCCCGGCGCCATCGCCGAACGATTTCTCGAAGTGGCGCGCGAGGGCTTCGGTGGCGCTACCCTCTGGGAGCACAGCCTGGCCAGCACTTATAGGGTCGGCATGGCTTTCTTGCTGGCTCTGGTGACGGCGGTCCCGGCCGGCATCCTGATGGGAATGAGCCGCATCGTCAGGGGAATTCTCGATCCGCCAGTGGAGTTCTACCGGCCGATTCCACCGTTGGCCTACCTGCCGCTGATGGTCATCTGGTTCGGCATCGGCGAGCTGACCAAGATCGTCGTCATCTACCTGGCGATCTTCGCCCCACTGGCCCTCGCTGCCCGTGCCGGGGTGCGCTCGGTGCCGATCGAGCAGATCCACGCCGCCTATTCCATGGGTGCCTCGCGTTGGCAAGTGATCCTGCACGTCATCGTGCCGGGCGCGTTGCCGGAGATCCTGACCGGCCTGCGCATCGGTCTGGGTTTCGGCTGGACGACCTTGGTCGCGGCCGAGATCGTGGCGGCGCAAGCGGGTATCGGGGCGATGATCCAGCAAGCGTCGGACTTCCTGGTCTCCGACGTGGTGATCATGGGGATTGTGGTGATTGGCGTGATCGCCTATGTTTCCGACCTCGTGATGCGCGCTCTCGAGCGTCTCTTGACTCCATGGAAGGGTAAGGTCTGAGCGATGAAAGCACCGAACACCATCGGCCGTGCTACCACCCGCGACGGCGAGGAGCTCGCCCTTTATGAGCGCGACGGTGTCTTCCAGATTCGCATCGACGGCATGGAGCTCATGTCGAGCCGTGCCCACGGCTCGGAGAAGGCCCTGGCGGAGCTCACCCGCGAGGCGATTCGCCGAATCGCCGCGCCCAAGGTCCTCATCGGCGGTCTCGGCATGGGCTACACCCTGCGCTCAGCCCTCGAGTGCTTCCCCCAGGCGGCGCGCCTGGTGGTGGCCGAGGTGTTCCCCCAGGTCGTCGCCTGGAACCGTGGCCCCTTGGCCCACCTCGCCGGCCGGCCGCTCGATGATCCGCGGGTCGAGCTGCGTCAGAAAGACGTCTCGAAGGTCATCGCCAGTGAGCCCTTCGACGCCATCGTCCTCGATGTCGACAACGGCCCGGCGGCTTTCACCCTCGAATCGAACGGCGGCCTCTACACCGCCTCGGGCCTGGCCCGCATCCGCCGTGGCCTGACCCCGCGCGGGGTGCTCTCGGTGTGGTCCGCTGCCGACGAGCCGGCCTTCGAGCGCCGCATGCGCCGCGCCGGCTTCAAGGTCAGTCGTGAGCGGATCCCCGCCCGCGGTCGCGGCGGCGGGCCGCGGCATACGATCTATCTGGGGCAGTGA
>JBCCGX010001346.1:0-2634 GCA_039029035.1 Acidobacteriota bacterium
CTCACACGACTACTGCGTGCCCCAGGCGACGCGGATCGTCACTCGTCTGGACGGGCGGTCCTTCACTCGCCTGACCAAGGAGGTCCACACCTTCGAGGCACCGTTCGACGAGCGCCTGCGCGACCACATGACCGAGACCACGCGCCACCTGATGACGTGCGGCTTCAACATCCTCTTCGGCTACACCCAGAGCGACGAGATCTCGCTGCTGTTCCACCCGGCCGAAGCGGCCTTCGGCCGCAAGCTGCGCAAGCTGAACTCGGTCCTCGCCGGTGAGGCGAGCGCCAAGTTCTCGCTGCTCCTGGGCGACCAAGGCACCTTCGATTGCCGGGTGGTGCAACTGCCCGACCGCCAGAAGATCATCGACTATTTCCGCTGGCGCTCCGAAGACGCCCATCGCAACTCCCTCTCCGCCCATTGCTACTGGCGGCTGCGGGGGACCGGTGACTCTGCCCGGCAAGCCTCCCGTACGCTGAGCGGCAAATCAACGGCCGAGAAGCTCGCCCTCCTCGCCGAGCACGGTATCGATTTCGCCGAGCTGCCCGCCTGGCAGCGCCACGGCATCGGCCTCTCTTGGGAGACCTACGCCAAGGAAGGCCTCAACCCGCTGACCGGCAAGACCACGGTCGCCAACCGGCAACGGCTCCGCGTCGACCTCGAGCTGCCGCGGGGTCGCGCCTTCGACGCCTATCTGAACGACCTGTTGGATTCCAACGATCCGCCCTCCGAAGATCGAGCCGACGGGGCGCCAGCGGATTGACCTGTGAGCGGAGCTTCGATCGATTCTCGAGCAGATTTTTGCCGGCAAATCGGGCCTTACGATCCAGGGCGCTCTGCCGTAGGATCGTCGCCGATAGAGGGCGCGGTGCGGGTGGCGATGAGGATGGAGGTGACGGATGAGCGGTCTGCGGTAGGATGCTGGCTGTCGAGAGAATGTCAGCAAGAGAAGTGCCGAAATCATCTGGCCTCAGCACATCGTCCGTTGAGCCCCGACGTTTGAGCTTCTGCCCCGTGGTACCGAGGCGAAGTCGCCATCTGTCCTAGTTTCCGATGCGTTATCGATTCGCTCAGTTCTTGTTGGATCGAGAGATGGGGACCCTACTCGGGCCGGCCGGGGAAGTGCGTTTGCGACCCCAGACCTTCAGCTTGCTCGAGGTGTTGGTCGAGAATGCCCCGAGGATCCTCAGCTCGGACGATCTCATCGACCAGGGCTGGGACGTGGACTACGTTTCTGTGACCACGATCCGGCAAGGCATCAGCGAGTTGCGCCAGGCTCTCGGCGATTCGGCCAGCGAGCCGCGGATCATCGAGACGGTGCATCGCCGGGGCTACCGACTCATTGCGACGGTTGAGCAGCTGGCGGAGCCCAGCGCGGAAGAGCTCGCCGCCGAGGCCTCGAGCTATTCCCCTGGCGAAGCGACCTCGGGAGGCACGGAAGCGGCCGCCGCGGCAGCTTTGGCTGCGGAGCCATCCGGGCGCCCCAAGATTTGGACGGGCGCCAGGTACCTGGCCTTGCTGTTCACTACCGTTCTGGTGGGACTGCAAGGACTCCTGCCCAACGAGCCGGAGTCGCTGGGCACCGTGACCCAGACCGATACCCAGATGGATACCCAGGCTGTGGCGCTGGTCGAGCTGTCGAACTTCACCGGGGATCCGTCCTTGGACTGGGTCGCGGCCGCCATGGGTGAGATGCTGGAGAGCCGCCTCGCCATCGAGGGCTTCCAGACTCTCCGAGTCGCGGCAGATACGCCTGAGGTTCCTCGATCCGCTGTCTCCAAAGACGCGCCGGAGCGAGTCCTTCGCGGTTCGTATTCCGTTCTGGACAGCGGTAGCGCGTCCGAGCTGTATTTCCTCGTCCGGATCGAAGATCGTGCGAGCCAGCAGGCTATCGACTGGGCGCACGAAGCCGGTCGAGTCGAAGAGCTGCCTGCGCTGGCGGAGGGTCTGGGTCGCAGCGTCCTCGGCATACTCGACCACGGTTCCGCGACCGAGGATCGGCGCATCGCGGTGCAGAAGATGTTGGCCTCGAGCTCGAAAAGTCTGCGCTTGTTCGAACAAGCCCTGGAGGCTCTTCGGGAATCGGACTGCCAGGAGGCGCGCCCCAAGCTCGAAGACGCTCTGGAGCTGGATCCCGACAACCCGCTGCTGCACGAGACGCTGGCGGAAGTCTATGACGATCTGGGCTTCGATCACTTGGCGGCAGAGAGTGCCCGGCAGGCGGAAGTCCTCGCCGCCGGCTTGTCGTGGGAGGTTCGCAGCTCGGCTCAGGCCCGGGTGGCCGAGGTGCGCCGGCTCTGGCCCCGCGCGGAGCAGCGATTGCACCCTCTGTGCCAGAGGTTTCCCCTGGATCCGGCCTACTGCCTGCGGCTGGCTAAGGCGTTGTTCCACCAAGGGCGTCTCGACGAGTCGCTCTCGACGTTGCGGCGATCGGATGGCGCGGACCAGCGACCCCGAACCCGGCTGGCACAGGTGGCGGAAATCAAGATCCTGATGGCACTCAATCGCCTGGACGAGGCCGAGGTCATCGCGCGTGGGCTGCAAGACCAGACCTTGGGCGAAGCTCCGAGTCGCGTGGCCTTCAGCACCCAATATGGTCTGCTGGGAATCCACCTGCGCCGAGGTGAGCTAGCCGAA
>JBCCGX010001347.1:0-2632 GCA_039029035.1 Acidobacteriota bacterium
CCGTGCTGGCACCCAACGTGTGGCTGGTCGAGTCGGGGTTGATGGCAGCGCAGGACGATCGCGGCGCGTGGCGTGCGACGTTTCACACCACCGGTGCCTCGGCCTTTCTCCATCTCGCCAACCCGGCGGACCAAGCCGCTGTGACCGAGGTCCGTGCCGTGCTCGACGCCCAGCCGCGCGGCGTGCGCAGCCTCTTTCGCATCGTCGAGCGGGAGGAGCTCGACGCGTTGGGCGCCGCCCCCGAGGCGGTGCTGGCGCTCGATTCCCTGCCTGGGATCGACTTCTCGTCCAGGGCCACCGGCGAGGCCTTGCGTCCGGCCGAGGGAGCCACCCACGGCTGGATTCCCGACTTTCCGCAGATTCAGACCGGGCTGGTGGCCTCTGGCGCCGGGATTCGTCGTGGCGTCGCCGCAGCGCAGCTGCGCCTGGTCGACGTGGCACCCCTGGTCGCGACACTGCTCGGGCTCGATTTCGCGACGCCGGACGGTTTGGTGCCGCTCGGATTCGTCAATCCAAGGCCTGGCTCCAGGCGGTGACGTCGCCGCTCTCGAAACCGTCTGTGAACACGGTGTCGAGGTGCTCGAAAGGACCGATGTCGGGCGCTGCGCCGGCCGAGACTTCGCGACCGCTGGAGTCGCGCCACAGCCAGATGGCGTCGCCCGGCTGGCGCGTGATCGGCTGGGCGAGCACCAGTTGCCCCAAGCTGTCGTCGACCGAGGCGATCTGCACCCGGGCGGCGGTGGCGAAGGTCTCGCCGACCGCGATCCACTCGGACTGGACGCCCATCCAGGGGGGGAACTCGTCCGCCTCGGCGAAGAAGACGCGCGGGTCCAACACCTCGAGCAGTGTGCCGCTGCCGGAGTCGCCGACGGCAACCCGGGTCAGGGGCGCAGCGCCATCGACGTAGGGGCTGCCGGGGATCAGGCGAAAGTCGCCACCAGCGTAGTCGACAAAGCCAGGGGACGCATCATAGACGTTGGCGAGGCCGGCCTCGTCGGTCAGCTCCGGATCTTCGGGGTTGCGCCAGTTGGCGATGGCGGTTGCTAAGTCGACTGCGCCGTGGTGCGCGTTCTGGAGGATCTCCTGGTTGGCAGCCCCTGCGGGGTTGCCCCACACATTGCGTACATGGCGATCCCCTGTGGCATAGTCGCCATCCCAATAGACAGCCAGCAGCTCGCCGGTCGAGGCCGAGCTCGAGCCGTAGATCAGGTTGTTGACGAAGCGGTGGCGGCCGAGATCCACCGGGTCGACGCCGAAGTCGAACAAGCCGATCGCCACGCCGCGATTGTCGACAATGGCGTTGTGATAGATGCGTCCGTCGGTGGCAAAGTACGGCGAGCCGAAGGAGGTGCTGGTGGCACCGCTCAGGCCTCCGATCGAGGTCGTCTGCTGATCGGCACTGCCGCCTTGAGTGATCACGTTGTGGCGGATGATGAGCTCGTCCGAGCCCCACTGGAAGGCGTTGCCGGGACCGCCCTCGGGCTGGACCGTTCGACCCGAGCCGCCAAGGGTGTTGTTCTCCACCAGAAAGCGTGCGCCCTGCGGTAGATCGACGCCGGCCGACCAGATGGACAGCCCGGTGTGCTGCGGATTGGTGATCCGGTTACCGCGGATCACATTGCTGTGCGACGTCGGCGAGTCGGCATAGAGGGTGGCGTGTTTGCAGTTTGACAGCTCGTTGTTCTCGATCAGGTTGTGGTGCGCCCGGTGGGCGATCATCACCAGATCTTCGGTGTAGTCGTTGGGGTCCTGGCTCGTGTCAGAGCGGCCGATGAACGTCGAATTACGCAGGATGTTGAAACGGGTCTCGTAGTCCCCGTCCCAGAAGTTGGTGCAGAAGCCGAAGCCGCGGTTGCAGTTGCGATCGACATGCGAGCATTCGGCGTAGATGTTCTCGACGATAACCCCCTCGCTGCCGCAGACGTTGCCCAGAGAGTTGATGTCGGTCGGTGGCTCGAGGCGAATGCGCTGGGCCGTGATCGGGTCCCCGGGCGCCCGGCCACTGACCGTGACGTAGCGCTTTTCACCCAGAGCGAGGGCGCCCTCCTGCGGCGTGCCGGAGCCCGGAAAGCCGGTCAGGACGACATCGCCGTCGCCAAACGCCCGATAGACGATGCGATTGTCATCGGCGGTGCCATCGCGGGTTGGGCGGATTGGGTCGTCGTAGGAACCGGCGTGAATCCACACCGTATCCCCCGGCTCGAGGTTGGCGTTGGCCATGGCCAGGGTTCGCCAGGGTAGAGCCGCCGTGCCAGGGTTGGTGTCGTCGCCTTGCGGCGCCACGTGGTACTCGGCCGCATCGGACGCCGTGGCGAGTCCCAGGCTGCATGCCAGGACGAGACCTCCCCAAGTCAGAGCATGACGCATCGTCGCCTCCTGTGGATCAATCGTTATGCATGCATATATTTGCATATTGCGACTCGGTCCGCAAGGTTGGCGATCGGAGCTGAGTGGCCTTCCTCAGCACAGCTGAGTGGTTCTGCCTCAGCACAGCTGAGCGGTTCTGCCTCAGCGAAGCTGAGCGGCCTGCCTCGGGGCGAGCCGAGGCAGGCCTCGGGCTGCCGTACTACCGGGAGGCGCGTGTGCCTTGCCGGAGCACGGGGCCCGTCGGTCGACCGGGGCCTAGCAGAAG
>JBCCGX010001348.1:0-2630 GCA_039029035.1 Acidobacteriota bacterium
AAGTCGAAGCCCTTGCGGCGATCCTCGGCCAGGAGCTCTTGCCAGTGCTCGGTTTGAGCCGCAGCCGGCATCTGTCGCCAGTCGAGAGTATCCAGGGGCAGCTCGACCTCACCGAGAACGCCTTGCAGGGGTTGGTCGAGCTCGCGCCAGGCGAAGGCGGTGCGCAGCACGGCGTGGCGCTGCAGCAGACCCTGCCAGGCTCGGGTGAAGGCTGCAGAATCGAGGTCGCCGCGCAGCAGCAGATGGACTTGACCCAGGTAGGCGCCGGCCTGCGGGTCCAGGAGGCTATGGAAGAGCATGCCCTCTTGTGACGGCGATAGGGGCAGGAGCGCTTCGGCCCGGTTGCCCTGGCCTTCCAGCTCACCCAGCACCTGGCCGAGCTTGGCCCCGACGGTCCCGACGTCGGGAAAGTCGGTCAGGACCACAATCGCGGCCGGGGTTTCGGCGTAGGTGAGGAGCGACTGGCGCCAGGCATCGACGAGGGTCTCGATGCTGGCCCGCTGCAGGCGTTGGCCAGGGTAGCGGATCTCGAGGCGCAGGGTGCCATCCAGTACGCTGGCGGAGAGCTCGATGGGGTGCCTGCGGCGGGCGTGTGGGCTGTGCGCCGCGCCCGGCGACTCCGACGCCAGGGCGAGCAGAGAGTCGGCCGGCAGGGCCGAGTCGAGCCGGCCCAGGTAATTGAACAGCACCGGTGCGACGGGCAGGGGAGCCAGGGATTCCCGCGCCTTGGCGCCCGCCAGGTAACGTGAAGGGCCGAAGCTCGGTCGGCGGCGCAGCACGTCGAGCTGCTGATGGACCGCGCGGAGAGTCTGTTCCGGCGAGCCGTCCTCTGACGTAAACAGCAGAACGGGATCGAGGGCCGTGAACCAACCGACAGTGTGCGACAGGTCGATCCCTTCGTTGATGGCGTCACGACCGTGGCCTTCCAGGTCGAGGTGCAGACCACGGTGGCCCGTCCACTCACCCCAGGCGCGCAGCAGGGCGGCCAGGAGGAGATCCTCCATCGACGCGTCGCGGGCCCGGTTGGCCCGCTGTAGCAGTGCCTCAGTAGCCTCGGCCCCGAGGTCCGCCGTCAGGGTGCGTGCGCCCGCTTCGCGGTCGTCGTCGGCCGGTTGATCGAACGGCGGCGCCACCGCCTCGGGCCACGGCACGGACAGCCAGTTGCGAGCCGCCTCGCTGGTGTCGGCGCCGTCTACGCGCTGGCCGAGCGCCGCGCTCCACGCCTGGTAGGACGTCGTTCGTGGCGCCGGTCCCGGCGTCTCGCCGGCCTCGATCCGTCGCACCGCGGCCTCGAAGTCACCGAGCAAGATGCGCCACGACACCGCGTCGACCGCCAGGTGGTGGATCACCCACAACAAGCGATCGGGGGCCTCGTCATCGAGGCCGCGGAAGATCGCTAGCCGCAGCAGCGGACCTGCCGCCAGATCGAGGCTCGCCTGGACCTGCTCGCCTGCGGCTTCGAGAGCGGCTCGTCGGCGGGACTCGGGCAGCGACCCCAAATCGATCTCGTGGAGAGGCGCGCGGCTTTCCGTCGCGGCAATGTGCTGGTGCCAGGCACTGTGCTGGTGCCAGGCACCGTCCCGTGACTCGAACCGAGCCCGCAGCATGTCGTGCTGCTCTAGCAGTACCGCCAGGGCCTGTTCGACGACCGGCCGTACCAGTCGCCGACGGACTGTCAGGAGCAAGGTCTGGTTCCAATGCCAGGGCTCGTCTTCGGGGTCCAACTGATCGAAGAACCAATGCTGGATCGGCGTTAGCGCCACCGCGCCCACCGCCGGCTCGGTGCCGATGATCTGGCGCTGATCCTGCTCGGCCACCGTGCCGAGCGCACCGGCCAGCTCGCCCAGGGTGGGGTGCGTGAAGATCAGCCGGGGCGACAGCTCGAGGCCGGCCTCCCGTGCCCGCGACACTAGCTGGATGGTGAGGATCGAATCGCCACCGAGCTCGAAGAAGTTGTCCGCCGAGCCGACCGGTCCTTCCAGGCGCAGCACCTCGCGCCAGATCTTCGCCAGCCGAGCCTCGGTCGGCGTCAGTGGCTGACTCGTCGGGTCTCCAGTGGTCTCGCGGCCCGGTACAGGCAGGGGAATACCGAGCAGCGCCTTGCGGTCGACCTTGCCGTTGCTGGTCAGCGGTAGGCTGGGCAGCACCAGCAGGAACGACGGCACCATGTACTCCGGCAGCCGTTCGCCGAGTTGTTGCCGCAACACCTCGTTACTGAGGTCGCCGCCCGGGGCGTTGACGTAGGCCACCAGGCCGCGGCCGGCGGGTAGGTCGTCGCGCACCAGGACCACCGCGTCGTCGACCCCGGGATCCTCGGTGAGCACCGACTCGATCTCACCCAGCTCGATACGGAAGCCGCGGATCTTCACCTGGTGGTCGAGGCGACCGAGGAACTCGATCAGGCCGTCTTCCCAGAAGCGGGCCCGATCGCCGGTGCGGTACAACCGGCCGCCCTCGGCTTCACTCCACGGATCGGGGACGAACTTCTCCGCCGTCAGCACCGGCTCCTGGGCGTAGCCTGCCGCCAGGCAGTCACCACCGATGTAGAGATCACCGGCCAGGCGCACGGGGCAGGGCTCGAGGCTGCGGCCGAGCACGTGGTAGCGCGCGTTCTGGATCGGCCGGCCGTA
>JBCCGX010001349.1:0-2623 GCA_039029035.1 Acidobacteriota bacterium
ACTCCTCGACGCGTGGAGTGGTGGTGACTCTGGCGCTCTCGACAGGCTGATGCCCCTGGTTTTCGAAGATCTCAGAATCATCGCCCGGCGCTACTTTGCTGGCGAAGATCCCAGCCACACCCTCCAGCCGACCGCGCTGGTCAACGAGTTCTTCGTGTACCTCAACGGCTGCCGCAGCGTTCAGTGGAAGAATCCGAAGCACTTCTTCGCTACCGCGGCCAAGAAGATTCGCTTACTTCTGGTCGATCATGCCCGCCACCGCTACGCCCAACGCCGTGGGGGCGATATGACACGTGTTCCGCTGGAGGACGAGCTGATGTTGCCGGCTCGCCTCAGCGCCGAAGAGCTCATCACGGTCGACGAGGCTTTGCGTGAGCTCCAGGCTCGAGACCCTCGCCAGTGCCAGGTCGTCGAGCTCAGGTACTTTGGCGGCCTGACCATCGAGGAGACGGGGAAGGTTCTTGGCGTCCAGTCGACGACGGTCAAGAAGGACTGGCGGATCGCCCGGGCCTGGCTCCAAGGCAAGCTTCAGAGCAAGTCATGACCCCCGAAGGGTGGCAGCGGGTTGAGAGGCTTTTCTTGCGGGTGGCGGAGCTCGATCCCCCGAACCGCGCGGCCGCTCTCGAAGAGGCCTGTGTCGGCAACGCTGCGCTGCGGCGCGAGGTCGAGATCCTGCTTGCCGGCGAGGACTGTGTCGACAGCCGCTTCGACGAGCCTGTCTTCGGCCCACGAGAGTCTGAACCGACGCTTGTTGGCCAGCGCCTAGGTCCCTACCGTGTCCGCGAGGAGATCGGACGCGGTGGGCTGGGTACTGTCTACCGTGCTCTCCGCGAGGGTGATTTCGACCAAGAAGTGGCGCTCAAAGTCATCAAACGCGGCATGGACACCGACGAAGTGGTGCGCCGCTTCCATGCCGAACGCCGGATCCTGGCCCGCCTCGTCCACCCCCGCATCGCTCACCTCCTCGACGGTGGGTCCACCGAGGATGGGCGTCCCTATTTCGTCATGGAGTACGTAAGGGGTGAGCGCCTCGACCTCCATGCACGGCAGCTCTCTGTCAAGGCGCGCCTGCACCTCTTTTGTGAGGTTTGTGAGGCTGTGCAGTTCGCCCACCAGAACCTGATCGTCCACCGGGATCTCAAGCCGTCGAATATTGTCGTCACTGAGCAAGGCCCCAAGCTCCTCGACTTCGGAGTCGCCAAGGTCCTCACGAGGGATGATGAGCCCGTCACCGTTCTGACTCGCTTGGGCGCCAGCCCGATGACGCCGGACTACGCCAGTCCCGAGCAGGTGCAGGGGCGTGATGTCAACACCGCGACCGATATCTACTCGCTTGGGGTCGTGCTGTACGAGATGCTTGTCGGTGAGCGCCCCTATCATCTCGACCGGCACGACCCACAGGAATCCTTGCGGCAGATCTGCGAGGACGAGCCGGTGGCGCCTCACAAGTTGGGCCGCGACCTCGACCGGGACCTCGGCAGCGTGGTCCTCAAGGCGTTGCGCAAGAAGCCCGAGAGGCGCTATGGCTCGGTCGAGCGGATGGCTGATGACATCCGCCGCTACCTCGAGGGGCGTCCGGTTCGAGCCCACCAAGGGGCTTGGAGTTACACCACGGGTAAGTTCGTGCGTCGCCACGCCGTGGGGGTGGCCATGGCGGTGGTTCTTCTGGCGGTGGGTTTGGTGATCACCGTTCTCTGGCGCCAGGCCGAGGCGGCCCGTGATCACGCCGAGGTCGAGCAACGGCGGGCCGCACGGGTGACCGAGCTCCTGGTCGGGCTCTTCGATGCGCCTGATCCCAACAAGTCCAAGGGCGAAGCGCTCAGCGCCCGTGAAGTGATCGAGCGTGGCAAAGAGAGAGCACTCCAAGGGCTCGACGAGGAGCCGGAGGTTCGAGCACAACTGCTCCAGGCTCTCGGACGGGTCTATCGCAAGCTCGGTGCCTACGACGAGGCCCGCGCCGTTCTCGAGGAAGCCCTGAGAGTGCGGCGCGAGGTTCTCGGTCGCCGCGATCCGCTTCGAGCCGAAAGCCTGCACGACCTGGCCAACATCTTGCGACTGCAGGGCGATTGGAGCGCGGCCGCGTCGATCGCTACCGAAGCGGTGTCGATTCAGCGCGACAACGCCAGCGACCATCCTCTCGAGCTGGCCCGCGGTCTGACCAACCTGGGCTTTTTTCATTACCAGAACGGTGCCTACGAGGCGGCCGAGGCGGTTCTCGAGGAGTCGCTGGCCATCCGCCGGGAGAACAGCGAAAGGAGTCAGCTTCTACCGACGTTGAGCAACTTGGCGGCGACGTGGAAGATGCTGGGACGTCGTGAGGACGCGATTGACGTTTATCAGGAAGTTCTGGCGATTCGGCAAGAGCTGCACGGGCCCCTGCACACTGATGTGGCGAAGAGCCTGGCCGCTCTGGCCACCGCCCACCGCGATCTCGGACACTTGCGGGAGGCCGAAACCCTGGTACGGCAAGCGTTGGAGATCCAAGAGCAGATCGAGGGGCTCGACCACCCGCAGGTGGCCAGGACCCGCCGTACTCTGGGGACCATTCTCCAGGCTGCCGGTCGACCGGAGGCCGCTGCGGCCGAGTACGAGTGGGTCCTGGACCTTCAACGCAGGGTCTTGG
>JBCCGX010001350.1:0-2621 GCA_039029035.1 Acidobacteriota bacterium
ACCGCCTCGACATCCATCCAACGCTCGCCTCGGATCGGGTGGTTCATATCTTCGACGCGGGATCGGTGACGGAAAACGATCAGCCCTGCAGTCGGCAGCGCCAGCGATCTTCGGCGCTTCTCTTCTACCATTCAACCTTCACGGGGCCGATTGCGGGGGGCTCGCCGCGAGCTGGTAGCGGATCGTCTCGATGCGACCGCGCCAATAGGTCTGCGGGCCGTCGGCAAGCATCCAAGCGACCTCCCCTTCAATGGGGATCCTCATACCGGCTCGCCATTCCCAACGCGTCCACCGACCTCGCCAGGGGGTCGGGATCACCGCATCTCCGACGAGTCGGCCACGCGCTTCAGTATGCACCGAGTCGATCAAGCCATCGGCAGCGAAACGGAAACGTAGCGTCACAGTGGTGTCACCATCCCACAAGGTCGCGTCGGCCGAGGTGTCGTCAACCGCCGTCCAACGGATCCCCTGGCTCGGTAGCAGCGCGGTCGGATACCAGGCCGCCTCGGCCAGGTAACGCATCAGCTCGCCATGTGCGACGTCCGGGCCACCCTCGTTCACCAACGACAGCAATCCGAACAGCGAGACGCAGAGCAGCCCCTCACCCGCCGAGTAGACATCGTGCACACGAGCCTCCAGTCCGGGCAACATTGCGATGCGAGCTTCCCAATCGAAGCCCGGACGGTGGGTGACGACTTTCTGTGTGGAGGAAAACCCTCGCCAACGCTCGCCGCTGTCGCTCAGATTGAACGTGCCGCGATGCTCGATCCGGGCACCCCAGACCCTCGCCTGGCCATCGACGAGGACGCAGCGGAAGTAGCGTTGCACCGGTTCCGGCAAGCCGTTCAGCTCTTCCGGATCGTAGGCTTCCGACGCGATCGGACGCCGGGCCGCCTCTAGATCGGCGTGCAGACGCTGGGTGATCGCGCGCCAGCGCCGTGCCCCGTAGATCAACACCAAGGCGATGAGGATCGCCCCGCCGAGAAGTAGCCACAGGATCGTCTGCCACATGGCGCCGCCCCCCCTCGCCTAGCCGCTGAGGCGCGCTTTCATGGCTTGAAGCCAACGAAAATCTCGCAGCTCCCCGGTTCGACCTCGGAGTGCACCAGCGGCATCGATCGCGACTCGAAGCCGACCTCAGAGAGTAAGCGGAGCCAGTCGGCGCGCGCGAAGAGCCCCTCGAGGTGGCGATCGTGCTCGACTCTGACTGTGCCGTCCGCTTCGCGTAACATGTAGGCGTAGTCGACGGTATAGATCGAGTCCGTCGGGTCCGGATCCCAGGTCCACTCCAGGTAGCGCAAGCTGCGGGACTCTCCATCGTGGCCACCGTCGTCGGTCGACGGCTGGAAGTTCTCGCGCAGATGATCCGGGGCAAAGAGCGCCGCGCCGCCGGGCCTACAGTGCACGAAGGCGGTCTCGATCGCCCGCCGCAGATCCGCCTCGCTGGTCATGTAGCAGATGGCGTCGTGAATGAAGACGGTATCGAACTCGCGATCCAGGCGAAGCGTCCGCATGTCGCCCTCGAGGTGCTCGCACTCGGGATTCAGTGTCCGGCTCACAGCCAGCATCCCCGGTGAGGGGTCGACTAGGGTCATATCGAACCTGGCCTTGAGAAACGAGGCGTTGTTGCCCCCGCCACTGCCGAGCTCGAGCAGCGTCTCGACAGGCCGTCTGCAGGCCTCTAGCAGTGCTCCCTGATAGAAGACAGCTTCTTCGGCGTAGTCGGCCGGTGTGGACAGCAACGGCCACCAGGAGGCCAACTCGCTGTACAGCTTTGGCGCCGAACCGACGCCGTCTGGGGAGGCTTTCGACTGCTGGCGTGCGCTCAAGACGGTTCTCTCTCTTCTCCGGTCAAATGCCGATACAACCACGCCTTGGCGACCCGGAAGCGGCGCCGTATGGTTGGCTCCGAGACCCCCAGGAGCTCGGCGATCTCGCGGTGCTTGAGGCCGCCGAAGTAGCGTAGCTCGACAATCTCGGCCAGCTCGCGGTTCACTCCGGTCAAGGCGGCCAGAGCCTCGTCGAGGGCGACCAGCTCGGCGCCGCGCTCGTGGCTGATCTCCGGCGCGTCGTCGAGGACGATCTTCTGCACGTCGCCACCGCGCTTGCTATAGCCGCGACTGCGCGCATGGTCGACCAGGATCCGGCGCATCAGCCGCGCGCCGATGGCAAAGAAGTGAGAGCGGTTCTGCCAATCGACGTGGCGCTGATCGACCAGACGTAGAAAGGCTTCGTGCACCAGGTCGTGGGTCTGCAGCGTATGCCCCTGCCGCTCGCCGCGTAGGTAGCGTGAGGCGCGTTGCCGCAGCTCACCGTAAATCTCTGGCAAGAGCTCTTGCAGAGCCTCGTCGTCGCCCCCTCGCCAATCGGCCAGGAGCTGAGTGACGTCCTGTGGCGCGTCGTTGGGCACAGCCTGAACAAATTAACACGAGCGCAGCCCGCAGGAGATCGAGATCGCCCGTCGCCACAGAAAACCTCGCTGCGGCCTTTGGCTCCAGGCTTCGTCGCTGGTTCGAGGCGAGTTAAAATCGCCTTCCGATCGTCGTTTCGAGCCACCAACGCCGAGCGTGGGTGATGCGCTGGGCGCCAGCCGAGGAGAGCGTTGTCTTGAAGCCACCCGA
>JBCCGX010001351.1:0-2611 GCA_039029035.1 Acidobacteriota bacterium
CAGCCCAACGAAGAGACCGATCACCAGGGGTGCCCAGTCGCCTAGAAAGGCCAGAATCAGCCCCAGGTAGGCCATCACCATCAACGCGCTGATGGCGAGCGCCGCAGCGCCGGCCCCACCTGCCAGATCCCTGACCCGATAGGCCTGACGCGAGGCCAAGGCCGAAAGCAGGTAGAGGCCGAAGTAGACCGCGCCGACGAGGAGCGCCGCACGGCCCTTCTCCTCCATGGCGACCAGGAAGGGCAGCAGCAGTGCGGCCTGCTGCAGCACCGGCTGCAGGTAATCCTTGACCGTCTTGTAGGTCCCCTTCGTCAGCGTCGATTCGATCAGCAGGCGGCGCAACGGTGGGCGCTGTAGGCATTGTTTGACAGCGGCGACGAGATGGCGTCCGATCTCACGCAGGGAGACGTCCGTCCGGCGCTCGCCGTCCAGGGTCGGGGGATAGCCGAAGAAATTGATCAGGCCCAGGCCATAAGGCAGCATCGAGTACCAGAAAACTTGTGTATAACTGCCGTCGAAGAGCACGATCAACGCCGCAATCAGCACCGAGACCGCCGAGCCGATCTGCGACCAGGAGCGCGTGGTGCCGTAGATCTCGGCCTTCTCGTCGGCGCGGCCCTGCAGCACCAGCCAATCGAGGATCATCGCCTTGTGGGTGCCCGAGCGGAACGCCTCGCCCAAGGCGAAGAACCACATGGCGGCGAAAAGCGTCCACAGCACCGTGCTCGAGGCAAAGATGGCGAAGGAAATCAGGTAGGCGGCGAACGAGAAAATCATCGAACGCCGCCGGCCGTAGAGATCGGCGGCGGCCCCGCTCGGCAGCTCGAAGAGGTTGATCGCCACCTCACGGAAGGCGATCAGCAAGCCGATGTCGAAGAACGACAGGCCCTTCTCGAGAAAGGCCAGGATCAGGAAGGGCTCGTAGTACTTCTGGTTCTTGAAGAAGCCGTAGAGACAGAACCTGATCAGCATAGCGAGCTCAGCTCGCGGTGAGCTCAGCCAGGACTTCCAACAAGTGACGGTTGAGCGCTTCCGGGGTGACCAACATAGGGAAATGGCCGACACCCTCGAGGACCCGAACGTCGAAATCGGCGGCCACCGTGCGGTTGCCCTCCAGGTTGGTCGGATAGACCGCCGAGTTGATCGCCCGCACCGGAGTCGCGGCTTCGGCCAAGGCAGCCGCCATGTCGTAGTCGCCGAATTGCGCCATCAGCGCCGTCGCCACGTCCGCCGGGCCATCGCACATGTCGTGGGCAGTCGACTCGATCAGCTCGGGATCGGCCGTCTCGAGGAACATCGAGCGCACAAATTGATCGCAGGTACCGGCAAAGTCGGTCTCGTAACTCTCCATGAGGCGCAGCCATTGCTCGGGATCCGGCCGCACGCTGACGTCGTGCAGCGCATCGACCGCAATGACACCGACCGCCACGGAGCCCAGCCGTCGCGCCGCTTCGAGAGCCACCGGGCCGCCCATCGAATGGCCGATAAGGACCACCTTCTCGAGGCCGAGATCCCCGACGACTGCCTGCACGTCAGCGCCAAACGCAGGCAGGGTCCATTGCTCCCGATCCAGCCCGGAGCTGCCATGCCCCGGTAGGTCCACACTGACCACCTTATAGCCGGCGATCAAGGGCTCGATCTGGGCCCGCCAATAGCTGCGGTCGCAGGCCCAACCGTGGATCAGTACGACCGCAACCTCACCCTCGCCCTCGACCGAGTAAGCGATGGGGACATCGTCGGCCGCGGCGACGCGCCCTTCGATCACCGCCGGAGAGTCGACGGGCAGAGACGGCGCCACCTCCTCGGGCGCTTCCGGAGAGGCCTGGCAAGCGGTGGCAAAAATCAGGATGAGAAGTGCTGCTCGGCGCGGCATAGGGCCTCCTTTGCTTCCTCGGCAGATCGCCGAGTCTAGCAACAAGCCCGGGCGAAACGCCGTACTCAGCTTCGCGAGGCCGCCAACGGCTCCCGCTGTGCCGGCTCGGCGGCTTGCCACAGCTCGGGAAGTAGGAAGTATGCATGCAGGCGCGGGTCGCCGGTCAGCTCGGGGTGGAAGGTCGCGGCGAGGAGTCCGCGGCCCTGCAGCAGAATCGGATCTGTGCCGTCCCAAGCCAAGACCCGCGCCGCGGGGCCGACCGAGCTCACCTTGGGGGCGCGGATGAAGACCCCGTGCATCCCAGATCCGTGCAAACCGAACCTGTGCAAACCGGCACAGTGATCCTCCGGATCGGAGCTCTCGAAGCGAATGCCGCGACTGAAAGACTCCGTCTGACGGCCGTAGGCATTGCGCTCGAGCACCGCGTCGAGCAAGCCGAAGCGTGGCGGCGGCTCGCCGTCGCCCTGACCGAGGAGGATCGCTCCGGCGCAGGTACCGAACAGCGCCAGGCGCCTCTCACGATAGCGCTCGATGATCGGCTGTCGCAGATCGAATAGCTCGAGCAGGTGATGGATCGTGGTCGACTCACCGCCCGGTAGCACCAGGTGCGTGAGGCCCTCGAGGTCGTTCAGGTTGCGCACCTCGCGCGCTTCGATGCCGAGTTTGGCGAAGGTCGACCGATGAGCGTTGCTGGCACCTTGCAGCGCCAGCACGCCGACCACCGGTGCGACATGCAGC
>JBCCGX010001352.1:0-2610 GCA_039029035.1 Acidobacteriota bacterium
CCCACCGTCGCTCCGACAGCTCACTGGGCTGACCGCGAGCACCTTCTTCGACCCCGAGGATCGACAGCTGCGCTACGACGTCAGCACTTTCTTCGTGCGCTACCTGCTCGATAGCGACAGCGAAGAGCTCGCCAAAGGCTTTCACGCCTACCTTGGCGCCCTGGCGCACGACACCCCTGACCGGCCGCCCCTCGTTCAGCTTCTCGGCCGCGATTGGCCGTCTCTCGAGCAAGGCTTCGCGACATGGCTGGAGAGCCTGGACGTGTCAGCGAGCCAATGAGGGCTCGCGCAGCCACTCATCCCGCGGCCGCGTTCTGACGAGTCTGACTCGATGTCTCGTCGAGCTCTCTCGAGGTGGCGAAGATCCAGCTCAGGAAGAGAAGTGTCGGATAGGCGACGAGGGCGATACGCAGCGGGAAATTGGTCAACGCCAGAACCGTCAGCCCTGCCAGGCCCGACCACATCACCACGGTCTCCTGCCGTTTGCCTGCCGCTCTCGAACGCCGCAAGGTCCACAGCAGGACGCCGATCGCCCAGGCCACGGCCACGGCTCCCGGGATGCCCCACTCGGCCACCGCCTCCAGCAGATCGTTATGCGCGTTGAAGAAGTAGCCCTGGTAGCGCGACGGAAAGAGCTCCACACCTTGTTGTTTCAACGCTTCGCGAGCGCGGCCGAACTCGAACCGATACGCACCGTGACCCACCCCCGTCCACGGCTCTTCACGCGCCATCCACAGCGCCGCCCGCCAACCGTCGAGGCGGCCACTGAGCAGCTCGTTCACGTCGCCTTGGCGCAGGCTGCCGAGCTTGTTGCTCACCCGCTGTTGCAAGGGCTCCACTGCCAGTCCCAGAGCCAGGGCCGCGAGGATCAGCCCCGCCGCGAGTCCGACGAAACGGCGCCGAGACAAGACCAGGAACCAAAACAACAAGGTGCCGCAGGCGAGGGCCAGAATCGCGCTCAACGTCTGGGTCAGAGCCAGAGCATAGACGCTGAGCGCTGCACACAGACCTTGCGTCCAACGCCAAGAAGCGGAGGTCGAGGTCTGGCGCAGGCTCCCCTGGACGAGCAGGCACGGCAGCACGAAATAGGCCGCCAGATCGAAGGCGCTGCCGGCCAATGACGTCAGGCGTAAGCGTTCCACCTCGCCGACGATCTGGAAGGGATTGACGATGTGGTGGTATTGCAAGACGGCCACCAGCGCCAGCTGTGTGGCAGGAAAGATCATCCCTTCGAGCAAGTCCCGGAGCTCGGATGTCGTCAGCGCGTAGCTCCACACGACGAGGCAGGCCAGGCCGATCCACAGGGAGATCAAGGCTCCGCGCACCGCTTGATCGTGCGGGCTGGTGAGGAGTCCCAAAGTGGCGACGATGAGCATCGGCAGAACTGCCAGCACCACGGGCTGACGGACCAAAGCCTTCAGATCGAGGCGTCCGACGATCTTCGCCCGCGCCAGCAGAAAGACGATCGAAGCCAGGCCCAACGTTTGGCTCAGCCACAGCTTCGGCAGGCGAAAATTCTCCCGCGCCGACAGTGAGAAGGCCAAGGGCACGAGCAGGACGAGCAGCCAGAGCATCACAGGCCCCAACTTCATCACCCAGGCCGTGATCACACCGTGCTGCGGCTCGCTGAGCTCCTGGTCGCGGGGCCGCGACTCTGGCTCGGTCGGCCGAGCCAAGTCACCCGACGCCGGGTCACGTCGTCGAATCACATTGAACTGCGACGAATCGCTCGCTGAGCGGATCATGCCTCGAATACACTCGAAAAGACTGTCAGGGGTGATGGTAGGGAACGCAGCAGATTGCACTCGCCCGCGTTGCTACACGAGCATATCAAACAAAGCCTATACTTGAGTCAGAGGATCCCGCCATGCAACGCACACCTTTGATCGCGATCATCGCCGCCTTGATCATCGCCATCGCTGCCTTCTTCGTCTGGCAGCATATCGCCCAGCTCGGCAGCCAGCTCACCGACTTGAGCGAACAGGTCGACGAGCTCGGTGGCCAGGTCGTTACAGCAAAGGAGCGTGCCGCGGCGGCGGAAGAGCGAGCGGGGCAAGCCGAGCGCGCCTCGGAGGAAGCGGCACAGCAGGTCGAGGTCGCGTCGCAGCGGGAGCAAGAAAGCGCCGCGCAAGCCGAAGAGGAAGCCGCCGCCCGGGCCGCCGCCGAAGAGCGCGAGCGCCTGGCGAACATCGCCCGCCAGCAGGCCGAAGCGCGGGCGGAAGCCGCGGCCGCCGCCCGTCAAGAGGCCGAGGAACAACAGAACCTGGCCGAGATCCGGCAGGCCGAGGAACAGCTCAAGGCCGAAGCGGCGCGCGAGGAAGCACGCCAAGCGCTGGCGGACAAGGAAGCGGTGCAGAAGCAGCTCAAGAACGAGCTCGACCGTCTACAAGGCGCCCTTGGGCGCATCGCCGAAACCCGGCGCACCGCCCTCGGCCTGGTCATGACGCTGGACAGCAGTCAGATCGAGTTCGACTTCAACAAGGCGACTCTGCGGCCGCAGAACCGAGAGATCCTGAGCCGCATCGCCGGTGTGCTGCTCACCTCGCGCGATTACGGCGTGCAGGTTTTCGGCCACACCGACGATGTCGGCTCGGTGGAGTACAACCAGCA
>JBCCGX010001353.1:0-2607 GCA_039029035.1 Acidobacteriota bacterium
AGCTGAACGACGAGCTCCATGTGACCGGTTTGCGGGAACATGTCGAGCAGCGCCAGGCTGTCGAGGCGAAAGCCGGAGCCCAACTGTTTGAGGTCGCGCGCCAGGGTCGCGGCGTTGCACGAGACGTAGGTCAGCTGCCGAGGGCGGCGCTTGACGAGGGCCCGGCGTAGCGCGTGCGGCAGACCCAGGCGCGGCGGATCGACCACCACCCGCGCCGGTTTCTCCGGCAGCTTGGCGATCCAAGTCTCGACTGAGCGGTGCTCGACCGCAACGTTGTCGAGCCGGTTGCGACGTGCGTTCTTGCGCAGGAAGCGACAGGCCACACGATCGCTCTCCACCGCCACGACCTTGTGGTAGCGCTCAGCCAGTGGCAAGCTGAACAGACCGACACCAGCGAAGAGATCGAACGCGGTTTCTTCCGCCGCGGCATCGGCCGCAGCGGCCTCGGGCGCCTCGCCCAGTGCCTGCTCGATCAGCTGCGACGCCAGCTGCCGGTGCCCCTGAAAGAAGCATCGTGCGTCATAAGAGTAGGTGTACGAGCCGATACGAGCTTCGACCTCTCCTTTGGGCAGCCCCTCGACCGGCGGCGAGACTGTCCAGCGAGAACCATCGCCAGCGGTGAGATCGATCCGCTTGTGGCTGATGTCGCCGAGGGAGTGCGGCAGATCCGGCAACGCGGCTTCGAGCTCCGGCACTAGCACGGGGCAACGCTCGATCGGCACCAGATCATGGCTGCCACGGGCAAAGTAGCCGACGTCGGTGCCCCGTAGACCCTCGCCCAGATGCAGCTGGGTGCGCAGGCGATAACCCCAAGGGCGCCCAGGCAGCACCGTGACCTTGGCCGGCATTTCGATGCCGCCGATACGGCGCAGCGTCTCGCGCACCGCCTCAGCCTTGTAGCGCAACTGAGCATCTTCCCCGAGGTGCTGCAGATCGCAGCCGCCGCAACGATCGAAGTGCGGGCAGGGCGGCTGCCGGCGGACCGCCGCCGGCTCGATCACCTCGACGATCTCGGCCCGGCCATAGCCTGGGCGGCGTTCGGACAATCGTACTCGCAACCGGTCGCCCGGTGCCGACCGCGGGACAAAGAATGGGATGCCTTCGAAGCGGCCGAAGCCGTCGCCGCCTTCGACCAGCTTCTCGATTGTGATCTCGAGCTCGTCGAGCTCGGCGAGGCGCGCCGCGATCTGGTGCCTGGAATGCCTCGGCGACGGCGCCGGATTCGTCAAATCAGATCTCGGTGTACAACCAGCGGCGGATCGGATCCAGTCGCTGGCGCACGCTGTCGGCGTCCGGATCGATCAGCCACAGCGCCGCGGCGACCGAGGACAGCAGCGAGTTGCCGTCCTGGGGCGTGAAGCAGAAGCCGTAGATCTCCCGGTCGTGGCGCACCGTCAGTGTCGGCAAGGCGACGACGGTCTGCGAGAGAATCCGACCGCAATAGCCATGGTCGCGGCCAAAGCTGAAGATCAGGTTGGCATCGAGCTTGGCGGTCGTCGCCACCCGCGGATTGGACTTCAGCCGTCGCTCGACCTCATCGGTCGTGATGTCACGGTTCAGCAAGAGGTTGAACCAGATCGAATGCATGTACTGGGTGTTGAGCTTGACCGCACTCGAGAAGAGATCGAGATCGATGTCCAGGGTGCGAAAGACGCGGTTCGCGTCCTTGGCGTGGTGGGTGCCGAACTCGGCGCTGTCGTGGCGGCCGACATGGGGCGCCGGCACGAAACCCGCCACCTGGGTAATATCGTTCGCCCGCCGCATGCAGACGAAGGTGCCGCGCTTCAGGCTGTAGCTGCCATCGTCCTCGCCGGTCACCGTCTTGACCAGGGTCGTGATGTTGTGCGTGTTGCACGAGACGATCTGAATGAAGCGATCTTCGCCGGGAATCAACGCCTCGTCGTTGATGCCGCGCGCATAGGGCTTGCCGAAGCCCTCCTCGCTACCCTGAGCGAGGAATCCCTTGGGGCCACTGAGATGCTGGTAGAAGTCAGCCTTCATCTTGTTGCCGACCGGCGTGCAGTCGATCACCACCGTGGCACGCTCCAGCGCCTGCTCGGCGGTGTAGGTGACCTCATGGCCCATCTTCTCGAAGTCGCCCCGGCGGTCGGCATCGGTGGCCAACCTCGCGCCACGCGAGATCATGTGATTGATCCGGGCACGATCGGAGACCAGCGGCGTGCGCTTGTGGAAGGTGACTTCGTCGAGCCCCAGCTTCTCCCGGAAGTCGGTGAACAGACCAATCAGCGGCTCACCGATCGTGCCGGTGCCGACGACATGGATAATCTTCGCCATCTCGATTCTCTCTCGTCAGGAGGTGTGCGCTCCGGCATGGATCTTACCGCCACGCCAGTTAGGATCTCGATTCGCAAACTCGTCGAGCTCGGCCGGCACTTCGATGTGGGTTCGCGTGACGGCCGCGTCGCAGACTGCATTCTCGCATTCGTAGGTGTAGACGTTCCACTCCCCACGACGCGCAAAGTGACTCAAAGTCTGGTACTTGTCACAGTTCCCGCATTTGATCGACACATTGCGGATATTGATCGGACTAAAGCCGGACAGATCGGCCAACCATTCGTCGGGCGGCAGCTCTTCGGCTGGCTGCTC
>JBCCGX010001354.1:0-2603 GCA_039029035.1 Acidobacteriota bacterium
CGAGCTCGTGGCCGAGCAGCGAGTGGTTAGTGGACGCGGCATCGTGTGGGCGCACCTGTCGGCAGCGAGTTTTCGCTTCCTCGACCGGGTCGAGCTGGCAGCCGCGACCGCCCCGATCGTCTTACCGCTCTCCGCCCGCACCTGGGTGACCGCCGAAGGCAATGCCACAGTGGAGGCCTGCAGCACCGCCGATCTGATCGAGCAGGGTCAGTGGTCCGGTGCGATGGAGCGTTTTCATAGCGTGGCCCTCGAGCTGCTGAAAGTCCATCTCGACGCGGTCTATCGCGACGAGCACAACCGGCTGGAGCGTAAGGCGGAGCTTCTGGTGCGCGATCGCCGGGCGGTGATGAACCGCTTTCGTGCGGTCTTCGATCGCCGGGTCGGGCGCCGCGAGCTCGACGCGATGGTCTCGCCCCTGGTGGCCGCCTGCCGGCGGATCGGCAGTGCGCTGGGAGTCAAGATCGAAGCGCCGATCGAGGGCCCGGCCGCGGACCGGTCGATCGCCTCGCAGGTCGAGGAGATCGCCTCGCTGTCGCGCCTGCGGACGCGGCAAGTGGTGCTGCGCCACGGCTGGTGGCGCCAGGAGAGTGGGCCGATGCTGGCTTTCCGGCGCGACGATGGTGCGCCGGTCGCGCTGCTCTCCGGCCGTCGCGGGCGAGTGCCGATGTGGACTCCGGGAACGGCCAAGCTGGTGTCGGTGGACGAGGGGACGGCGGCTGGCATCGACCCGGTGGCTTACTCGTTCTACCGCACCCTGCCGGATCGCTCTCTGGGGGCGATCGACCTGCTTCGCTTCAGCGCTGCAGTGTGCCGGCGGGATCTCCTGGCCGCCCTGGTCTTCGGTGCTGCCGTGGCGCTGGTGGCGATGTTGGTGCCGATCGCTACCGGGCTGATCATCGACGTCAGCATCCCGACCAACCAGCCCGTACAGCTGGTCTCGATCGCTGCCTGTCTGGCAGTCGCCGCGTTCGCTGGCTTCGGCTTCAAGGTGTGCGAGAACATTGCCGTGCTGCGGGTCAAGGGCAATGTCAAGCGAGCCCTGGAGCCGGCCATGCTCGATCGCCTCCTGCGCATGCCGAGCGACTTTTTTCGCCGCTACTCACCCGGCGACCTGGCCTACCGCACGATGACCATTGCCCTGATCCAGAGCCAGCTCACCGGCGAGGTGCTGTCCACTCTACTCGCAGGTCTCTTCTCGCTGCTCAACTTCGCCATCATGTTCTACCTTCAGCCGGTGGCAGCGGCGGTGGCGCTGGTGGTGCTGCTGGTCCTCCTCGCCGGCTCCGTTTGGGCGGTCTATCGGCAGCAGAGTGGGCTAGCCTCGACCCAGCAGCTGCGCGGCCGCCTGGGCAGTCTGGCGCTACAGATGGTGACCGGGATCCGCCGCATTCGTCTGGCTGGGGCCGAGGGGCGTTTCTTCGTCCGCTGGGGCCACCAGTTCATGGAGCTCAGGGAAGCGTTCTTTGACGCCTATCGGGTGCGGGTCGCCTTTACCACGATGTCGAGTGGCTACCAGATCCTCGCCTTTGCGGCGGTCTTTGCCGCTCTGGCCTGGATGAGTGGCGGCTCGCCCGAGAGCCTGACCACTGGCCGCACTCTGGCCTTCCTTGCCGCCTTTGCCCTTGCCATGACCGGCTTCGCCCAGATGTCCAGAACCCTGGTCGAGCTCGCCGAGCTGGTGCCGATGTACCGCCGCGTGCAACCGCTCCTGGCGCATCGCCCGGTGGGGGAGGCGCAGCGCGCCCACCCCGGACGTTTGAGTGGCCGAATCGAGGTCAACGAGGTGTTCTTTCGCTACGGTGCAGGCACCGCCCTCGTCCTGCGTGGTGCTTCGTTGCAGGTGGAGCCCGGCGAGAGCATCGCGATCGTCGGTTCTTCGGGTTGTGGCAAGTCGACTCTCCTGCGGCTCATCCTGGGTTTCGAGCGGCCGACAGCGGGCAGTATCTACTTTGATGGCAAGGATCTGGCGAGTCTCGATCCGCGCCAGGTGCGGCGCCAGGTCGGCGTCGTCTTGCAGCAGGACAAGCTGATGGAGGCGACGATCTACGACAACATTCGCGGTGCCAGCGACATTTCCCTCGAAGAGGCCTGGCAGGCGGCGCGCATGGCCGGCATCGCGGGGGAGATCGACGCCATGCCGCTGGGTATGCACACGGTGATCTCGGCCGAAGGAGCGGATCTGTCCGGCGGCCAGGCCCAGCGGCTACTGATCGCCCGCGCCCTCGCCGGCCGGCCGCGGATCCTGATCCTCGACGAGGCGACCAGCGCCCTGGACAACAAGGCCCAGGCTAAGGTGGTGGCGAGCCTGGAGCGCCTGCGGGTCACCCGCATCGCTGTGGCCCATCGCTTGAGCACCGTGCAGCAGGCCGACCGCATCTTCGTCCTCGATGGCGGTAGAGTGGTGGAAAGCGGCCGCTTCGACGAGCTCATGGCGGCGGAAGGGCTCTTCGCCGACCTGGTGCGTCGCCAACTGCAGTGAGTCCGAGTCCACGATCGAGCAACCATGCAAACCGTTCTCTTCATTCTCGGACAGCTCAACGACGACGACGTCGAGTGGTTGATCGCCGAAGGAGTGCGAGCCAAATACCCCGATGGGGCCCGGC
>JBCCGX010001355.1:0-2600 GCA_039029035.1 Acidobacteriota bacterium
GACCCCCGCCGCCGACGCATCCGACGCGGCAGCGCATTTCGAATCGAATCTGCGCTTCGAGACCGATTGCTGGGACGTGCACCACGCGACCACCCATGATGCGGTCGACTTCGTGCTGCTGGATGTTCGGTCGCCGGAGCTTTTCGCCCAGGGTCACCTGCCGGGAGCGGAGAACCTGCCGCACCCCAAGATCAACCCGCGCACCCTGGAACGCTGGGACAGCCAGACGCTGTTCGTCGTCTACTGCTCTGGGCCGCACTGCAACGGTGCCGACAAAGCGGCGCTGCGGCTTGCTCGTCTGGCGCGGCCGGTGAAGAAGATGATCGGCGGCACCGAAGGCTGGAAAGACGAGGGGTTCGATTTGGTCGCGTCGTCCGCCAACATCGCCAGCGCGGTGGCCTAAGTCGCCTCACGCTTCGGGGGACTCGTCATACCGATAACCCGCTCCGTGAACGGTCCTGACGATGCGGGGATTCTTCGGATCGCGCTCGATCCGCTTGCGCAGCTGCGAGATGTGCTGGTCGAGCGTGCGGCTGTTGGGGGCGTGATCGAGCCCCCAACAGACGTCGAAGAAGGTATCGCGATCGACCACCGAACCGGTGCGGCGGTGGAGTAACTGGAGGATCTTGAGGTCGCGCAGGCTGAGGTCGATCATCTCGCTGCCGCGACGAGCCCGCAGCGCGGAGGGGAGAATCTCCAAGTCACCCATGGTGAAGGAGCTCGCGGTCTCGCTCTGTCGAGACTGTTGATAGCGGCGTGTCACGGCTCGAATCCGCGCCACCACTTCGCGGACGCCGAACGGCTTCATGATGAAGTCGTCGGCCCCGAGCTCCAGCCCGAGGACTTTGTCGACCTCTTCCGACTTGGCGCTGATGAAGATGATCGGCACGTCGGGGTCGATTCGGCGCAGCTCGCGACAGACATCGTAGCCGCTCTTGCCTGGCATCATGATGTCGAGGCAGACGAAGCTCGGCTTTTGAGCCACGAAAAGTGCCATGGCCTCGTCACCGTCGCGGGCAGCCAGGGTTGCATAGCCTTCCTTCTGCAGGATCTCGACCAGGCCACGCAAGATGTGCGGATCATCCTCGGCGATCAGGACCTTCATTGCGCCTCCTGCGGACATTGCACGGTCAGTCGAAAGCAGGCACCGGAGGCCGAAGGAACGAGCTCCAGCTCACCGCCGTGGGTGCGCGCCAGCTGGCGGGCGAGTGACAGGCCGATACCGGTCCCCGAAACGCCTTCACTCAGGGCGTTGGAGATGCGATAAAAGGGCTCGAAGACCCGCTGGCATTCGCGGTTCGGTATGCCTGGCCCATGATCCGCCACTGTAATGACGACCTCGTCGCCGGCCTGACGACTGGTCACATGGACCCGTTGACCCGCAGCGTACTTCTCGACATTGCTCAAGAGGTTGCCGAGAATCTGCTCCAGCTTGTCGCGGTCAAAGGCAGCTCTTTGCGTGGCGCATGGTGTGAAATGAGCTTCGATGCCGCGCGCTTCGAACACCGGGCGAAACTGGACCAGGACCGCGGCCACGGCGTCGTCGATCTGGCCAGGCTCTCGGCGCAGCGCCAGCTGGTCGCGATCCTTGCGGCTGAAGGTCAGGATGTTGAGAATGAGGCGGCTGAGGCGCTGGGACTCGCTGATGATGACCGCGGCATGGGCGCGTGGTGTGGCGTCGTCTTCCGCCAGATCGTCGGCGAGCAGCTCAGCGTACATCCGGATGTTGGTCAGGGGTGTCTTCAACTCATGGGAGACCTGGTCAACGAAGCTCACTCGCTGCGCTGCCTGGCGTATTTCTCTAGCGCTCTCGCGATAAAAGTAGATCGCCAGGCCGAGAACGACACCGATGAGGGCGGCGACGGCCGGCACCAGCGCCGGCAGAGTGCGCGCTACCGTCAAACCTGGGCTCAGATAGTCGAGCGCCCAGGCCGCCAGCGGTGCCTGCAGGCCGTGGCGTACCGTGGGTCTCTCGTCCGCCGCCGGAGTGTAGGCACCCCATTGATAAAGCACCTTGCCGCGCGAATCGAGCAAGCGGATCCGCCCGTCCAGCAACTCCGGTGCGCGAGGATCGGTATCGGGCAGCAGGGCGATGACATCAGCGAGCAGGCGCGTACGATCGATCTCGGCGCCGACAACGAGCTCACTCGCGCGACGCCAGTAGATGAGATGCAGGCCGTCGGCGCGAAACCAGGGATACCAGCCGCGGGCCGGCCCGATCGCGACGCCAGCCTCCTGGAGGGCACCCTCCAATCCTTCACCGGGCTGTGGGCCATCGGTCCACAGGGATCGGGTGCGGTCGAGGAAAGCCTCCTCCTCGGGATCGAGCGAATCCAGCAAGGAAGGATAGAGGAGCTCGCCCGTCGTTGGCTTCGAAACAAAGAGTTGGCGACCGAAAGGAACTCTGCGGGCCGCCTGCCGGAGCCCTCTGCACTCGGCTGGTGAAGCCAAGTCGATGTCGTCGAGGGCGGCGGCGAGGTCACTCTCGTAGCGCTCGAGTACACGATGGATCTCGTCGTCGAGGCTGCGCAGGGTCGATCGCATGAGCTCACGGGCACGCTGGCTAGCTCGTTGGTCTTCCTCTCGAGCGAGCTCGAAGC
>JBCCGX010001356.1:0-2590 GCA_039029035.1 Acidobacteriota bacterium
CGCCGCGCCCGCAGAGCGAGCTGCCCGAGCTCGGCCTGGGCCTGCTCGAACGACAGACCGGTGAGGGGCGGAATCTCGACCTCCTGCGGCTCGGTGACGCGGGGCCAGAAGTGCCACGCCAGCAGCCCGGCGAGCACCAGCACGCCGCCGGCCACCGCCCACTTCAGCCACGGCAGCGCCGCTTTCTCCTCGCCCAGGTCCTTGCGCAAGACCTTGACCAGCTCCTCGACATCGCTGTCCCAGCGGGCCGCGCGCAGCTCGATCGCGTTGCGCTTCGCCAGCGTCTTCAGGCTGTCGGGCAGCTCGTCTTTTTGCGGCATGGTGGCGCCATCGACCAGCACCGGAACCACCCGGACTTGCCGTTCGAGGGCGGTGGCGACCTCCGAGCGCACCCAATCCTCCGGATCCTCGAGGCGGCGCCGGCCGTCCTGCCCGGTCACCTCCAGCCACTCCGGGCCGATCATCACGACAAAAACATCGGCCGCCGCGACGGCGCTCTCGAGCACCTGGTGGAAATCGGCACCCGGCTCGATGCTGCCCGCCACGTCCATGAAGACCCTCTCCGGGCCGAAGACGTCGCGCAGACTGTCGCAGAGCCGGCCAGAGAACCCAGCAGTGTCACCGCGGCGGTAGCTGATGAAAACACCTGCCATCAAAGAAACTCCAGACCATCACCCCTGGAACTGGCTTGGCGAACCGATGGCAGGATAGCACAGCCGCTGGTTGCGCCAGGTGCCGTCGACGCGGCGGCAAATCGAGCGGTGTCCGCCGTGGCTCCGCCGCGAAGCTCGCACCCTATCCGTGTGCACTCGGCCCGAGTGAGCTGTGGAAGGGGTGGCCGAGCTGCTGCAGGAGATCTTCGGCCGCTCGGATGCCGCGGTACTGGGCTTCTTCGAACAGCGACATGCCGCTCATGTCGGAGTGGGCGAAGCGTACCGGGCCGAACGGTTCGTCGGCCTGCCGGCGAGAGGTGCTAGAGATGAAGCCGGGGACGGGCCGGATCATGGCATGACCCAACAACATGACATCGATGTGGGTGACCAAGGACTCGATCTCGGGGTGGGCGCCGGCAAGATCCGCCAGGATGGTCGCCGCCCAGGCATCCCAGGAGGTCGCCAGCATCCGCTGGCGGGCGGCGGCGGCATCGGGGTCGGTCAGCGGTAGATAGTAGGTCAGCACGCTCGGTCCGGGCGCGACGCGCAAGCTCTGGTGGGTCGCCACCACGTAGCCCAGGGACCGACTGTCGGCGATCACGTTGTCCCAGGCGGCTCCCTGGGGCGGGCGGCGGACCGTCAGATTGGCGACCATCCACGGACTGTAGGTGAAGCGGTCCGACCCCGGCCGATCGTGGCCTACGACGATCCGGGGCACGATGAAGCGAGGCAAGGCGCAGATCACGTGGCGGGCGCGTAGACGCACCGCCGTTCGGTTGCTGACGTCGAGGACGTCGATCTCGGCGCCGGCTGTCCCCGGAGACTTGGTCTCGGTGCCGGTCGGGCGGATGCGGTAGACCAGCTTCCCGGTCCTGAGGTGGGGCCCGAGACGCTCCAGGTAGTGGCGCACGATGCGGCCGTTGCCCTCCGGCCAGGTCAGGTACTCGACCGCGTCGCTGCGCGAGCAGAAGTAGTGCCATCCGGCCCAGGCCGAGGTCGTGTCCAGGGTACAGCCGTAGTCGTCGCGGCAGCAGTAGTCGACATACCAGCGCAGGCGTTCGGAACGCCAGCCGGCGCGATCGAAGAACTGGCGCATCGACAAGCGATCGAGCGCCTGCAGCTCGGTGGCGTCGCTCGACAGGGCCATCGGCAGGGTGAAGGCTTGCCGCCCTTCGGCGTCGCGAAAGGCGCGATAGGTGGCGATCTGGCGCTCGAATTCGGCCAGCTCGGTGGCTTCTTCTGGCGCCATCAGGTCGCGCGCCGACAGGCCGTACTGCCAGCGGCCGTCGAGGAAGATTCGCTCGTGGGGATCGTGACAGAGGTGCCGCGGATCGTAGATCGGCGTGCCGTCCTCGCCGACGCCCAAGACCATGCCCATATCCTCGAGGAGCTCGCGCACCGCGGTCGACTCCGGGGTCGGGACCGGCAGGTAATGGGCTCCCCACGGGTAGGCCGAGACCTGGTTGTGCCCCCAGCGTGCATTGCCCCCCGCCTGGCCCTCGAGCTCCAGGATCTCGAAGTCGCGCAGGCCGCTCTGGTGCAGCTTCCAACCGGCCGACAGGCCGGCGATGCCGGCACCGGCGATCACCACCGGTACCTCCCGCGTCACGCGAGGCTCGGGCAGCTCACCGTCGCGCAGGAGGTGCCCAGCGTCGTGGTCAGAGCCGACGATCCCGCCGCTGATGCCGCGGAGGTCGATGTCGGCGTGGCGCCCGGGCCCGGTGCCCGGCCGGCAGCCGAAGGCTAGCGACGCGGCCAGGCCTGGCGCCGTTCGCAGCAGCCGGCGGCGGGTCCAACGGTTACTCTTCGGACCGGCGAGTGTAATCGCGCCACCCTCGCTCATAGTAGCGAACCAGGACCTGGTTGTTCAGCCGATTGACGCCGGCGGCGATCGCCTCCATGTCGGCCGGGAAATCGAACAGTGAACGCAGGATCTC
>JBCCGX010001357.1:0-2585 GCA_039029035.1 Acidobacteriota bacterium
CTCACCATCCGGAGGGCACGACTTGAGCTCTCAAGACCGCTGGATCTTCGCCATCACCTTGGTATTGGCCGACATCGTCGCGATCTTCATCCCTCTCGCCGCGGTCGTCGGGGCCTACGTCGTGATCGCGCGGCCGCCCTGGTTCCGCGAGTGGACGGACAAGCTCTACGCCGACTGAGAGAGGATCTCGAACCGCATGCCGGCGGCGCGCAGGCGCTCGAGCAGGCGATCCCCCATGGCCACCGCAGGGGTGATGACACCGAAGTGCTCGGGCAACTGGTCGCGATCCAGGGCCAGGCAGAGGGCCGATTCGGCGACCATCTTGGAGGTCTCGCCGTAGCCCGGGTCACCGCCCGAGGCTTCGCCGAGCACTCGTTGATCGCCCGCTCGGCCGACGAAGGTGACGCGGAACTTCGAGCGCGCCCGTTCCTCAGGTGTCGGTCCGGCGCCGCTCTGGCGCATCTTGAGCAACATCTTGCGCGTCGGCGGTAGCTGCGCCAGGGCGAAGACCGAGCCGACACCGACGCCCAGACCCATGAGCCTGGGCAAGCTGCCGACCCGCACGTAGTGGCCGTAGCGGAACTCCCGGCCGTAGGTCGCAAGAGCCCGGGCCGAGCGCAGCACGATTTGCGGGTCGATGGTCGGCATCGGCGCGACCCAACCCTTGACCGCCTTCTCGTAGTGCGCCCGGGTCTTTAGGCCGCGGACCTTGCGACCGTCGCTGGCTGGCCGGCGCGGTCCGCGCAGCTGCTGCCGCGCCCGCCCCATGGCATTGACCGCCGACTGCCAGGTGCCGCCGGAGATCTTGCCGCTGGCCGAGACGAAGCCCTGGATCGTGACCGACGCGTCGTCGGGCAAGGCTTGGGCCACCATGTAGGCGCCGAGGTCGTGCGGGATGCTGTCGAACCCACAGCAGTTAACGATGCGCAGGCGGCGATCCTGCGCCACCTCGTCATGGCGCTCGATCACGCCGTTGACGAACTCGGGCTCGCCGGTGATGTCGACATAGTCGGTCTCGGCCTCGACACAGGCCGCGACCAGGGGCGCGCCGAACTTCTGGTAGGGACCGACGGTGGTCAGCACCACCCGGGTGTCGGCCGCCATCGCTGCCAGGGAAGCGCGATCGGCGCTGTCCGCCGCAATCAAACCGACGTCATCACCAAGGTCGAGTTCGGACTTGACGTCGGCCAGCTTGTCGGCGCTGCGGCCGGCGATGGCCCAGCTAAACGTCTCGCTGGACGCCGCGAGGTATTCGGCGACCAGCTTGCCGGTAAAACCGGTGGCGCCGAAAACGACGAGGTCGTAGCGGCGCTCGGAAGGCGAATTGTCAGTTGTCACCGCCAGAGCTTACAGCATCCGAGTGGCGGCTGTAGCCTGACTCAGCCCCGTCCCAGGCTGTCGGCCCAGAAGGACTTCTTGTGGAAGCTCAGATTCTGTCTGGGCTGGTCTTCCTTCTTGGGCAGGATCAGCCCACCGACTGGGCCCTGGTTCGGCCGGTGCTGGGGTTTGAAGCTGAGGGCCTGGCCATCGTCCAGCACCATCTCGATCTTGGGAGCCTTCTTCACTTTGGAGCGCGGCACTTGCCAGGCCCCCTCGCCGAGCTCGGCATCGACGCCGTCGACTTTGAGCTCCGCGACCTTCAAATCGCTGGCCTTCAGCGGGATCACTTGCACCGTGAGGGCGTCGTCGGACTCGTTGACATCGATCCGGATCGCCGCCGCGGCCTTGGGCAAGAGCAGCCGGGGATCGCCGGGGGTACAGCTAGGACAGGCGCTCTGAGCGGCCTTCTCCAACACGATGACATTGGCCTCCAGACCGGTGACCTGCGCGCCAGCTGGGTTGCCACTGAGCAGCGCCCCCGCGAGCAGGCAACCCAGGACAGGCACCCCCATGGCGGTTTGAATCTGTTGCACTCGTCGCATCTCGACCTCCTTTGGAATTCAGATGGGACCCGTTCGTCCCTGAAGAGACTCTACGTCAGTTATACGACTTCATTCGCCCTTTTGTTGAGGCTCTCGAAGAAACTGCTTGTAGCGGTTGATCAGACCGTTGGTCGACACGTCGTGGGAGTCGACCTCAGCCTCGGCGGTCAGCTCGGGGAGGATCTTCTTGGCCAACTGCTTACCGAGCTCCACGCCCCATTGATCGAAGCTGTTGACATTCCACAAGACGCCCTGCACGAAGACCTTGTGCTCATAGAGCGCCAACAGCTGGCCCAGGGTGCGCGGCGTCAGGCGACGCAGCAGGATCGAGTTGGTCGGCCGGTTGCCAGGAAAGACTCTGTGCGGCTTCAGTTCCCCGATGCCGTCGCCCCCCATACCGGCCGCCGCCAGCTCGGCCTCCACTTCGTCTTCGGTCTTGCCACGCATCAACGCTTCAGTCTGGGCGAAGAAGTTGGCCAGCAAGATCGGATGATGCTCGCCGATCGGGTTGTGTGAGGTCGCGGCAGCGATGAAGTCCGCCGGCACCAGGCGGGTACCCTGGTGCAAGAGCTGATAGAAGGCGTGCTGGCCGTTGGTTCCCGGCTCACCGAAGACGATCGGCCCGGTCGGATGCCCGACGCGCTCGCCCTGTCGGTCGACCCC
>JBCCGX010001358.1:0-2583 GCA_039029035.1 Acidobacteriota bacterium
ATCCTGAGGTTGCAGAGGTTTCTAGGCCCCAGGCGCAAATCAACTCGACGCCGCCAGCTTGGCCTCCTGTGTCACGTCATTTGCGCGTAGGGGTATACAAGCTCAGGATCCTCAGGTTTTTGCCGCTTCTTGGCCAGAATCTCCGGAGTCCAGGTTCAAAGTCGCTTGCGACGACCCCAAAACAACCTCAGGATCCTCAGGCTCGGCAAAATCCACACGGTGCTCCGGTCCATTACGGGTGTTCGATATTGGGACGAGGGCCGAATTAAACACCATTCGCTCGGCAAAACTCACGACTTTTGCCAGTTGGCGCACGCTTTTCCGGCTTGCAACGCGTACCAACTGAGTTGGTGCGCCTTGGAAGCGTCGAAACACGGGCTAATTCGGCTGGGTTGCCTTGGTGATGGCCGAAGAGGCACCCATTGCTGCGGTGGCGGAAGCCCGGTCGGAACAAAGGTGGACGGTAGGTTTTCGGCTCGGTGTTGGCTTGCAGGAGACCCAGCTCACGAGAGCGAAAGGAGATTCAATCAGCTATCCACCGAGCTGGCTGTCACCCACCCTCACCGCAAAAGGCTTCCGCGATGGACTCGGGCAGAGGCTCGTCGAAGTCATCCGCCATACGGATCTTGCCTTTGAGCCGGCCGGGAAGCCGCGGCGCCGAAGCAAACCGCTGCGTGGAAGAAGGTGGGCTCAGCTTCGCCACCGGGCGGCGACTCTTGATGATCACAAATTCTTCGCCGAGAGGTGAACTTTGGCCTGATCGACCGTGATTGGTTCCATAGCTTATCCGTCCAGAATCAGCGGTACTCGGTAGACTAAGCCTACGCCTTTGGTCTGATCGAACCAAGTCTTCACTACCCGGCCAGACTTCTTGCCCGAGCTCATTCCTCTCACGCGCTGGCTCCTCGCTGCTGCCCTCCTTGCCGTGCTGGTGGCGCGCTATCCGTCGTTTGCGCGGCGCTGTGCGCGCTCGGTGACGGGCCGTTTGTTGCTCGGTTTGGTGGTGCTGGTGGCGATTCTGGACCTGGGATCCCAGGGCAGCCTGTGGCAGGTCTCAGGCGCCGGGTTGGCGCTGGGGGTCTACTGCCTGTTGGTGTTGACGCTCGAGGGGCGCCGGCCGGCGGAGGTCCTCAACGCGGCCTGGCCGAAGGAACTGGTCGCCGGACTGGTACTCGGCACGCTGGCGGGTGGGATCGCGCTGGTGCTGGCCGGGCGCGGGATGAGCCCAGGGATGGATACCTCGCTCACTTTCGGTTTACTAGCCGCAGCGATCTTCGCCGGGGTGTGCGAGGAGGTGCTGTTTCGCGGCATCTTGCTGCGGGTGAGTGAGGAGAAGCTCGGCAGCATGGTTGCGTTGGCTCTCTCCGCCGCCCTCTTCGCCTGGGTGCACTCGAAGGGCCATCGGACCGATACTTTCTTTGCCGGGCTGGCGCTCGGCGCCTGTTTCCTGGCGACGCGGCGCCTGTGGCTGCCGATCGGCGGTCATGTGGCGCACAACTTCGTCTTGGATCTGCTCTCCAGCGGCGAATCGCGGCGGATCGAAAGTGCGTTGTTTGGCGGCTGGCGGACTGCGCTCCCGTACCTGATCTTCCAGCTCGTCGTGATCGGTTCGCTGTTGATCGTCGCTTTCAGGCGAGACCATATCCGTCCCTGGGTAGGGCGCGCTAGCCCAAGCTCGTAGCCGAGCGGTCTGCCAGGGGGATCGTCGATTGCCGGCTTGCTCGGTGGCGACCTACAATGACGACTCACCCCTACAGCCTGGAGGAGAACCTATGTCCGACGCTCGCCACACGGCGCGACCGTTCGCGCTGCTCGCTGTCGCCTTCTCGATCCTGATGCTTTTTTCCTGGGCCTGCGGCGCCCCTGAACAGCAGGTCGAACCGGAGCCGGCACCGCCGGCCGAAACGCCGCCCCAGGACGATCCACCACCGCGCTCGGATACGATCACCGCGGTCTCCCAGTTCCTCGTCTGCCAGGGCAACCCTTATGCTCTGTGCTACTACTCGGGGCCGGAGATCGTGCCGCCCGACACGGCCAATCCGGTGCCCCGGCTGCCCTGTAAGCTCGGTGATGCGGACCAGATCGCAACGTGCACGTGCTACGCGATCAACGATGGCTCGACCAACTACGTCGCTCTACCTTCGATTCTCGATCCGGCGGTCCGACAGGCCACGGAGGAGGCTTGCGGCGCGGATGGCAACAAGTGCCTGAACATGGCCAACGAGGCCATTTGCGCCAACAAGGAGCATCCCGATTTCGATCCGGGCCGTTGCGGCAACATCGCGCCGGTGTGCGAGACCCTGCATGGTTCGTTGACCTCGACCTTCTCGCTCGCTCACGCCGAGGACTATCCGATCAGCTCCACCGATTGCAGCACGGAGCCGTACGTGCGCTATGCCGGCTGCATGACCGCCGGTTGCGGCGAGCCCTTCACCCAGGACGGAGTCGAGCTGACCGAGTGCTCCTGCCCGACCTACGTCGGCCCCTTCCAGTTCGGTCAATCGAACGATGCGCTGCAGTGCCAGCTGGAGCCGGGCAACGTGTGGTCGGCGGCGAACATGACGGTGTCGCTGCCGTCGCCGC
>JBCCGX010001359.1:0-2577 GCA_039029035.1 Acidobacteriota bacterium
AGAGATCAAATGGTTTGATTCGGGTCGGGGGCGCCCCGCCCCCGACTCAATGCTCTGCGAGGATGATTCGTCGTCGAGCCTTTGCGGCTCGAGTCCGCGGGTTCGGTCTCAACGGCTGGTGGTCATCACCACAGCGCCGATGTAAACACAGTCGTAGAGCTCGGCCTCCTGCGGTGGTGGCTCGGGGGCGGCAGCCTTGAAGACCATGGCCGAGGCTGCTTGGCCCCCCGAATCGACGCCGCCGCCCGATACCGACATCCAACGGACGGTGTAGTTGTCGATCTCGGGGCCGGCGAGGGTTTGCCAGAGCTCGTCACTCTGGGTGTCCCACAGGCCAGGCACCGGGGCGCCGTCCTGGCCTTGCCAGTCGGAGCTCGGATCGAAGGCCGAGCCCGGTCCGCGGATTTGGATGTCAGTTGGGTTGATGAGGTCGTTGCCCAGCAGTGTGATGTAGGGGAGGATCGGCCCCCCGTCCCAGGTCTGGCCATCGCCGCCGATGCGGGTGTGGCGAATCACCGTCGCGTTGCCGCTCTCCAGGGGCGGTGACAAGTCGAGTGACAAGTCGAGGCTGTCGATCAAGAGGGCAGCGCCTTCGTGGTAGTAGACCCGACCCGTGGCATTCGGATGGGTGTAGACGACAGTCAAGCTCGCTCCTTCAGCCCAAGGGAGGGGCGGATCTTGGCTGTCATGCAGCGGGTTGCGGCCATCGGTCACCGACGAAGGCAAGCCTGCAATCTGGTAATCACCGTTGATCGCTTCCGGCACCAGGTGGGTGACGTCCGCACTGTAGTGGATCGCATGGCCGCCGGTCTCCCAGCAGGTCTCCATCACTTCGCCGACCCGAGTGCCCGAAACCTGCTGGCCCTGGAAGCCAACTTCCATGGACAGGCCATCGGTGCCGGTGGCTAGCGCCGTGTCGCCGATGACGCTCCACAGGAGATGGGCCGAGATCACCGTCGCTCCCGTCGGGGCGCCGCGCAGGCCGATCGTGCCGAAACCGGCATGGCGCAGGCCGACGCCTGCCGCGACGTGATCGAAGCCGCCGAGGAGCGTCTGGCACACTGTGCCGGGGGTTCCGTTGGTCGCCGCTTCGACCGGGTCGATGCAGGTTGCCAGGAAGAGATCGGGGTCGTAGGCCTTGAGCTGAAAGGTCATGAGCGGTCCGATCGAAGGATCGCCGTTCAAGCTGTTGAACGATCCTCCTCGTCGGCCGCCTTGTTTGAAGCGGTCAGCGCCGGCCCCCTGCGGGATGAGAATCGCGAGAGCAAGGGTCATCGCGGCGACGGCACCGAGCCGATGCGAACGGGTGTGCATGGTTCTGCTCCTTCCATCAGATTGTGGCCTCCTTTTATTTGATCACAGCTATATGTTGCCTCTATCCGATCTCCCTCCAACCCATTCAGCGCAATCGGCAGCGGTGAGAGATAAACGGAGCTCGAGCGTGAGCTGATTTGTCGGTGAAATCCGCGTACTGGCCAACTGAACCCTGTGCATCGACGCAGCGGACCGCCGGCGCGAGACCTGTGCCGCGGTCTCGAACCAACGCCTGCTACCCGCCGGAGGTGGTCCATGAGACATCTGAGTCGCAGCCGAACAACCCGTGAGCTCTTCACCCTCTTCCTCGCCTCGTGGCTGATCCTCACGCCGACCTGGCCACTCGCTGCTGCCGGCGACGCCGGTAGTGTGGTCGACCGACGCCAGATCGCCAATCCGGCGGTACTGCAAGCCGCGATGCAGAAGATGACCACCAGCCTGCCACTCGACAATGTCGAAGACACCTGGGTCAACCTCAACCCGGTGGCGGTGCGGCCGATGACTGGCGTGACGGGGGAGCTGGTGCTCTACGCCGTCAACACCTATCTGAGCTCGGTGATCGAGTTCGACGCCACTCTACAGCCGGTCAACAGCTTCCTAACCCCGGCCGGCCCAGTGGCGATCGCTCACTACACGCCGATGGGTGGCGGACCCGGTAACGACCAGCTGCTGGTGGTCAACCAGCTGTCCAACGTCCTTTCGGTGCACGACCGAGGCACCGGCGACGTGGTCGATCTCATCACCCTACCGCCCGAGCCGGGCGACCTCGTCGTCGACCAGGCACAGCATCTGGCCTACGTCACCAGCCGCGCCCTCGACCAGGTGGTCGAGATCGACCTAGCCACCGGGCAGATCACCCAGACCATCCCCGTTCCGTCGCGCTACCCGAGTTTTCTCTCCATGACGCCTGCCGGCGACGTGCTGGTGGCGCCCCGCTGGTCGGGCAACAACTCGGCAGTCGATCGTTTTCCCGGCGAGGCGACCAACCCGATGGCCAACTCGGGTGGCATGCTCGACCTCGCCGCGGTCGCGGCCCCAGGCTTACCGGACGAGGACCTCTTCTGGCTCGACACCACCAACGGTCAGGCGGTGCCGGTGGCCAGGAGCACCGGCACGATCCTCCTCGCCCATGGGGTCAACCCCGCCACTGGCGAGCTCTGGCAGCTCAACACCGAGGCGATCAACAAGAACCCGGCGATCCAAGGCGAGCCGGCCCTGCAGGGGATCTTCTCCGACAACCGTCTGACCCGCCTCACCCTGCCC
>JBCCGX010001360.1:0-2574 GCA_039029035.1 Acidobacteriota bacterium
CTGGTGTGCAGCACGAGCTCCACCGGGTCGTCGGGCGCGAAGGCTCGGGCCCAGGCCCGGAGCAGCAGATCGTGGCCCTTCCTCGGCTCCCATTTGCCGACCGACAGGAAGCGAAACGGGCGGGTTGGCAAGCCGGCTCGCGAGATCGGCCGAAACACCGCCGGGTCGACACCCTCCGGCACCACCTGGAGCGTCGGGGGATCGAGTCCCGAATCGATCAAGACCTGGCGCCCCCAGTCGGTCGGAGTCCACACTTCGTCCAGACCACGCAGGTATTGCAGCCGACTCTCCGGCATGCGAGTGGTCTCCCAAACCACCCAGCCGACCCGTTTCCGACCTCGGACCCGAGGCATGACGTCGGGCGCCCCGATGCCGATGCTGATGTTGCCGGCGAGGTCGCCGCGTCCGTTGCCGAGCCAGCGAGCCCAGGGATCGCGGGTGCCGTCCCGCGGTCCGGCGTCGAGCGGCACCCAGGCCAGCTCGTCGCCAGCCGAGACCGCGGCAGCGAAGGACAGAGCGTGGCGCGAGGTGCCCGAAAAGCCGTCGGTATGTCCGAAGATCGTGATCATCGTGTCAGCACCGCAACTCTATGGCTCGCCGCTCTCCGCCAGCAACAGCCCCAAGGGAATCCCCCAGCAGGTTGCACCGAGAGTCGAGTGGATGGCCGCGGCATGAGCGGCCATAGTGGCTGTCGAGGAGGCAACAGCGGCCCGTCACGAGCCTTTAACAGCTGGTGGGAACGCCGAGTTGGACATTGCCCTGGCCATCCCAGCCGCTGCGAAAGGCCCTTGAGGGCTGCGCAAGGCCACGGCAGCAGGCTCCCAGACCATCGAGCCTCGCCCGAGGCGCCCGAAACCTACTGGGAAGGCCAAGGAAATCATTTCCCTGGCGATCCCACTGCTTGTGGCAGGCTTTGAACGACGTCCAGAGCTTTGAACATCCAGTGGGAAGGCCAAGGAAATCATTTCCCTGGCGATCCCACCGGCTTCGAACGACTCTTTGCGAGGTCGAAAGCTCGGGTCAGCCGTTTCTCAGCGCACAGATCCTCGTTGGGAATGCCAAACGGGCGGTGGGAGCACCCATTCGGACTGTTCCCTGGCGATCCCACCGCTTGTTGCAGACCCTGAGCCACGTTCGAAGCCTCGAACATCCAGTGGGAACGCCAAGTCAGAGTTTTCCCTGACGATCCCACCGGCTGCTGAGGGCTCTTGGCGGGGCCGAGGGCTCGGGTCAGCTGGTTCCCAGCGCACAGATCCTCGTTGGAAACACCGAACGGGCGGTGGGAAGATCAACTTGGGCTGTTCTTTGGCGATCCCACTGCCTGCTTCGGACCTTGAACCACGTCCGGGGCCTCGAACATCCTGTGGGAAGCCCAAGTCGGACATTTCCCTGAACGTTCCTCCATCGCTTGCCGTCAAGATAGCATCCTGAGCATCGCAGTTTCATGGTGACGCTAAGGAGAAACGATGGCGAGGCTCTTGGTTACGTTCGGGATCTTGGTCTACGCAGGGGCGGTTCCCTACTTGGAAATCAATGCCTCTCACGTGTTCAATCCTGAATGGCCTCCGCATGCTCGTCTGCATGAGGTTTGGCAACTGATTTCGAATTGTGCGATTGGTGTTTTCGGCTTGTGGTTGGTGTGGGTCAAAGGCGAGGTTCGGATACCGAGTCTGTTGAACATCTTCGTCATGGGCGGCGTGCTGGTGGCGCATGCCATCGAAGATGCCTACGGTGGCTCTCTGGTGACCGGCAACTTTGGCAAGACTGTTCTGGGCCTCGAGCCGGCTGCGCTGGCTGCTGGCGTTGTCGTGGTCCTGTCCGTGGCAGCCTTCGTTCTCGGAGGGCGCCCCTCGTCGCCAACCCGCTCGGAGGGTTCGCCTTAGACGTACTACGGCGGGCCCGTGGTAGGTTCGCTCTCCTTCGAACGACTCGGGAGACAGATCCATGTTCCAATCAGACCTACTGGCGGGCCAGACTCTACTCATCACCGGCGGCGGCACCGGTCTCGGCCGGGCGATGGCGGAGCGCTTCGCCGGCCTCGGCGCTCGCGTCGGGATCCTCGGACGTCGGGAGGCACCGCTCGAGGAGGCCGTCGACGCCATGCGGCAGGCAGGCGGCGAGGCCGCCTGGGCCAGCGTCGACGTCCGCGATCCGGCGCTGCTGGCCACCGCGATCGATCAGCTGGAAGGTGAGCTCGGCCCCTTCGATGGCCTGGTCAACAATGCCGCCGGCAATTTCCTGGCGCCATCGGAAGATCTGTCTCCGAACGCCTTCGACGCCGTCGTTCAGATCGTCCTCTACGGCACTTATCATGCCACCATGGACCTCGGCCGGCGATGGATCGATCGCGGCACCGCCGGGCAGATTCTGTCGATCGTCACCACCTATGCCTGGATGGGCTCTGCCTTCGTCTTGCCTTCCGCTGCGGCCAAAGCCGGAGTTCTCGCGATGACCCGTTCGCTGGCGGTGGAATGGGCCACCTATGGCATCCGCTCGAACGCCATCGCCCCCGGGCCGTTTCCCACCGAGGGTGCCTTCTCTCGACTGGTGACTCCGGGCCTGATGGAACAGGCC
>JBCCGX010001361.1:0-2572 GCA_039029035.1 Acidobacteriota bacterium
CTAGGCCCAGGATCGGAGCTCGTTGCCCCAGATCCGGATGTGTTGCAGCAACCTTTCGCGGCGATGCTCGAGTAGCCCGGCGACGGCCATGAGGCCGAGACCGAAGACGATGCCGGCGACCCACAGCAGCAGCGGCTCGGTCTGCCGCAATCGGATCAGGAAGCAGGTCAGATTGATCACCAGAGCCGCGGTGGAAACGATGAGCAGCGAGCGGCTGCGCAGCTTGAAGCTGGCGGCACCGAAGCCGATCGCCAGCAGCAAGAGGACGATCTGCCAGCCCCAGCTGAGCTCCTCGAGCAGGCCCATGACAGGCATCGCGTAGAGGCACGCCGCGCCACCGGTGAAGAGGCGCTGGCGCCAGACAGAGTCCAGCTCGTCGCGCAGTAGGGTGGAGAGCCCCAGCAGGGCGAGCCCCGGTCCCAGGCAGTAGAGCTCGGGGCCGAACGTCTTCAACTGGCTCAAGAGGACGGTCGAGGCGGCGATGAAGTAGACCGTCGCCAGGCCCGCAGAGAACTTCTTGAAGTGGCCGTGGGCGGCTAGGAAGACGAAGAAGAGGCTGGCCAGGAAGGCTGGCAGGATCGGCAGCCAGGGGGAGCCGCCGAACTCTGTGGCGTAGAGCGCCACCGCGCCGCCGCCGGCGGCACAGACGACCGCCATGACCAGGAAGGGGAAAGCCAGCCGTGAGGCGAGGGCTCTGGAACCGTCGATCGATTGTCCGGGCGTACCGAAGCGCCGTTCGATCGCCTCCGCCGCGATCCGCGCGCCGATCGCCAGGACCAGCCAGCTGGTGGCGACGAACATCCACGAGGCCTGCGTCCCGGCGACGGCTGCCGACTGGATCGGGGCCCAGAGGACGAGCAGGGCCAGGCCGGCCTCGAGCTGCCAACCGGAGCCGGCCGTGGCGTAGCCGGTCGTACCGGCCATCGGCTGCGCCAGCTGGCGGTCGCGGATGGCCTCGACGATCAGGATGCCGCCGAGTAGAACCAGGTGGAAGGGCTCGATGCCGGGGCCGACCGTGGAGGCGATCAACACCCAGAGCAGGCCGCAGGCCGCGCTGACGATGGCGACGACCTGGGCGCCGAGCTGCCAGCCGCGAGCGATCCCTGTCGGCAGGCCTTCCGGCGGCTTCCTCTCCAGTCGTTGGTAAACCAGCCAACCGGCGACCATCAGCCCCTGGCTGACCAACGACAGGGCAGGGAGCGCGGTGCCGGGCAGTGCGTCGGCGAGGCAGAGCGAGCCCGCCACCAGGGCGAGGCCGGCGACCGGAAAGGCCCAGGCGCGGCGTAGGGCCAAAGCGCCGAGCAGGAAGGTTTCGGCGATGACGAAGAAGACGAGCCCGCTGAGGGCCGAGCGGTCGCCGAGCCAGACCAAGGCCTGGGGGACGAAGAGCAGCGAGATGGCCATCGGTGGCCAGGCGAGGAGCGTCGCCAGGGACTGGCGGGAGGCTCCCTCAGAACGCTTGAGAGCCACCAGGCCAGCGCCGAGAAAGAGCAGGTTGACCAGGCCGAGGAGCCAGGCGGAACGGGCGCTCCACCAGATCTCCGGGTCGGCCGAGAGTCGAGTGAAGGCGAGGACCAGGGTGACCAGAGCCTGGTAGAGGACCGGGATCAGCAGCTTCCAGCGGGTCACCGACAGTCCGGCGAGGAGCAACAGAGCGCAGATCGGTGCCACCAGCCGGGCGGCCGCGAGATCCTGCAGGCTGATGAGCAGCGTGATCGACGCATGCAGCGCGACGACGCCGGCGTGGGCGCGGGCGATTGGGCGGGGCCAGTGGGCTCGCCGTGCCCAGGCAAAGGCGAGGAGTGCCGCGACGATCCACAGATCAGCGAAGCTCACCGTCGCCGGATGGTGCGGATCGAGACCGAGGGCGGTGACCATGCGCTCGAACAAGCGCCGGATCCCGTCGGGGATCAGAGCGGGTGAGGCGTGGAAGGCGACGATGCCGGCGAGCAGGCCGCCGACATGGGCCGGAACACTGTCGAAGCGCCCGGCCCAGGCGAGTAGGCGCCAGGCGGCGAGAGTAGCGACGATGGCGAGGCTGGCATGGCCGGTGTCGAGCGGCGCGACGAGCACCGCGGCGACCAAGCCGGCGAAGCCCAGGGCGAGCAGCGCCAGGGAGCGCCGAGGCCAGGGCTTCGGCCTGTGGCCGAGGGCTTCGGTCAGGGCGCGGTAGTACTCCTCGCCGGAGTCGATCAAGGCCAGGGCGATGAAGGCGAGGGGTAGGGCGAGGTGGGTGGCGAACGCTTGCAGCGAGCTCAAGCTGGCGCCGTAGATCAGCACCAGCAAGGCGAAGGGCAGCCAGTGGACCGGCCGCTCGATGCCACCGACCCGGTCGCGATGGAAGAAGAAGCGATTGATGTGGACGCTGGCGGTGCGCAGCAGAAGGCCGAGGGTCAAGGCGGCGACGATGAAGAAAATATCCGGGGCGGAAGCTTGCTGCTCGAGGAAAGGCAAGAGAGGCAGGGCTGCCAGCAGGATCCCCAGGGTCGCGGTGTAGACCGCACCGCGGTAGCTCAGAACCCGGCGCATCAACCGATCGCTGGCGGCGAGCAGGCTCCCCAGGCCGACCACC
>JBCCGX010001362.1:0-2570 GCA_039029035.1 Acidobacteriota bacterium
CCCGGGGCCGCCCTCCTGCTTAGGGTCTTATAGAACCTGCTCTCGGACCACAGCGGCCCAGGTAGCGGGGTGCTGGATCAAGCCCCAAGAGTCGCGACCATCACCGCCTTGATGGTGTGGAGGCGATTCTCGGCCTGGTCGAAGACCACCGAGGCTTCGGACTCGAAGACGTCTTCGGTGACCTCCATGCCATCGAGGCCGTACTTCTGGTAGACCTCTTCACCTTTGGTGGTGTCGCGGTTGTGGAAGGCCGGCAGGCAATGGAGGAACTTGGCCTGCGGGTTGCCAGTGGCGGCCATGGCCTCGGCGTTCACCTGGTAGGGCTTGAGCAGCTTGATGCGCTCGTCCCAGGCGGATTCGGGATCGCCCATGGAGACCCAAACATCGGTGTAGAGGAAGTCGGCACCCTTGACCGCTTCGCCGACATCGCCGGTGAGGGTGATTCGCCCGCCCGAGGCCGCAGCGAGGTTACGGCAAGTGGCAACGAGTTCGTCGTTCGGTCGGCAGCCCTCGGGCGCCGCCATGCGGAAGTCGAGGCCGAGCTTGGCCGAGCCGACCATCAGCGAGTTGCCCATGTTGTTGCCGCCGTCACCGAGGTAGCACAGCACCATGTCTTCGAGCGGCTTGGAGTTGTGCTCCTGCATGGTGAGCAGGTCGGCGAGGATCTGGGTCGGGTGGTATTCGTTGGTCAGGCCGTTCCACACCGGCACGCCGGCAAACTCGGCCAGCTCTTCCACCCGCTCCTGGCCGAAGCCACGGTACTCGATGCCGTCGTACATCCGTCCCAGCACCCGGGCGGTGTCCTTCATCGTCTCCTTGGCGCCGATGTGCGAGCCCGACGGGCCGATGTAGGTGACGTGCGCTCCCTGGTCGAAGGCCGCGGTCTCGAAGGCGCAGCGGGTACGTGTGGAGCTCTTCTCGAAGATCAGAGCGATGTTCTTGCCCGAGAGCCGCGGCTGCTCGATGCCAGCGTACTTGGCCGCCTTGAGATCAGCCGAGAGCCGGAGCAGAAAACGGATCTCCTGCGGGGTGAAATCCAACAGCTTGACGAAGCTTCGGTTCCTGAGATTGAACGCCATGGCGTGGTCTCCTGAATAGTCGTGATCTTTGAGTCGGCAGATCATGCCATTGTCGGAGCCGCCAAGGAAGAGGGTACTTACCCCAAGCGTGACTCGACGACTTTGCGCACCCGCTCGAACTGATCTTCGAGCCGCGCCAGGAGAGCGTCGGCACCGGCGGAGGCGCCGCCGCGAGCGCGCTCCTCGATCTCGGCACACAGCGCCGCCATGGTTTCGGCGCCTAAGCTGGCGCTGCTGCCTTTGAGGCCGTGGGCGGTGCGCTGCAAGGCCACCGCGTCGTCCTGCTCGAGGGCCTGGCGAATGGCCGCCAACCGTGCCGGCGTGTCTTGCAGGAAGACGCTGAAAACCTGGTGGACGAAGTCTTCTGAGAGCTCGGCGCGCATCTCGTCGAAACCGACCAGCAGGATCTCACCGGAGATCTTGTCGGTGATCTCGTCCGTCGGCGACTCACCTTGGGCAGCGCGGGCGGCACGCTCGAGGGCCGCCGCCAGCTCCTCGGAGCGCACCGGTTTGGCGACGTAGTCGTCCATACCCGCCGCCAGGCAGCGTTCGCGGTCCCCGGCCATGGCGTTGGCGGTCATGGCGATGATCCACGGCCGCCCCAGGGGTAGCTGCAGACGACCGATCCGCCGAGCCGCCTCCAGGCCATCCATTTCCGGCATCTGCACGTCCATGACCACCACGTCATAGTGCTGGCGCTCGAGCGCTTCTAAGACCTCGTGCCCATTGGCTGCCACCTCGGAGCGGTAACCCATCTTCTGCAGCATGCGCCGCGCCACCATCTGCCCCACCACGTTGTCTTCGGCGACCAGGATACTGAGATTCGAGCGCTGTTCGACCGCCTGGTTCACCAGGACCGCGCCGGAGTCGGTCTCGCTGCGGGCCACCGATCCGTGGAGCACAGCACCCAAGACCTCGAACAGTTGGCGTTGCTTGACCGGCTTGGCCAGCAGCGCGGCGAAATGGTCTTCGGCCTCGGAGACCTCCCGTCGCCCGAGGGAGGTCAGCAGGACCAACGGTAGGGCCTCGCCGGCCGGCAGCTGGCGGATCTTCTGGGCCAACATGACGCCATCCATGCCCGGCATCGTCATATCGAGGACGGCGACGTCGAAGCGCTCGCCGCGGCGGATCCAATCGAGGGCTTCGACGCCGGTGGCGGCGGTGCGCGGCGCCATGCCCCAGGTCTGGGTCTGGTGCGACAGGATCCGCCGGTTGGTGGCGTTGTCGTCGACGATCAGCACGCTGCGCCCGCTGAGCTCGACCTGGCGGCCGCGCAGATCACGCGGCGGCTGATCGGCGACGGCATCGAAGGCCAGGGTGACATGGAAGGTGGAGCCCACCGCCACCTCGCTCTCGACCCAGATCGTCCCGCCCATCGTCTCCACCAGCTGCTTGCTGATCGCCAGCCCCAGGCCGGTGCCGCCGAAGCGCCGGGTGGTCGAGGCATCGACCTGGCTGAAGGATTGAAAGAGATCGTTCAAGCGGTCTTCG
>JBCCGX010001363.1:0-2565 GCA_039029035.1 Acidobacteriota bacterium
AGTCGTCTCCGTCGACTGGCGGTGCGGATGCGGCGAGATATCGAGTCCATGGCGCCGGACGCCGGGACCAGGGAGGAAGGGTGAGCCATGACCGATGACGAGCTGATGCAGTCTCTGGGGGACGTGGCGCGTCGCCAGGCGTCGACCGAGGCTGAAGCGGACCCCCGATGGGCAGCGCTCGCCGCGGGTGAGCTGTCGGCCGGCGAACAACGTGCTCTGCAGCGGGAGGCGTCGACGTCCGAGGCCGGCCAGCGTGCCTGGGAGGCGTACCGCCCCCTGGACTCGGGCGTCCGGGCACAGATCACCCGCCAGGTCGAGGCCCAGCTCGATCCTGGCGCTGCTGCCGCCGAGACGCCGATCGATGAACCGGGCCGTGCGCCGTGGAGCTTCGCTGCGCTGGCCCGTTGGTGGGCCGAGCTCACCCGTTCGAGCTGGCCGGTCATGGCTTCGGTCGCGGCGGCTCTGGTAGGACTCGTCTTGTTCTGGCCCCAGGCTCAGCTCGAGCCCTTGCCGGCTTATGAGCTCAGCTTGACAGGCGGATTCGCAACCGAGCGTTCGGGGACGTCAGTCTCAGAGCCCGGAGATATCTTGACTTTGCGCTCAGGCAGTCAATTCAACCTTCATTTGCGGCCCCAAACCCGGATCGCCGAGGTTCTGGTCTCTCGCGCTTATCTCAGAGAGGGCGAGGTCCTACGACGTTGGGAAGAGGTCGAACCGGAGGTCGTGGAGGGAGGTGTCGTGCGCATTGCCGGACGGGTGGGTAGCGAGTTGCCTGCAAGAGCTGGCGAATGGACCCTTTGGGTCGCTGTGGGCCGGCCGGGTGAACTACCGAGCGACGAGACGATCCTGCAGCGGGTCGAGAGCGGGGAGGAGGGAGCGGCCCAGCACTGGGTCTTGTTGGGCACTGAGGTACGGGTCGAGGACGATGCCTAGCTGAGCTGCGATCCCAGGTGCGAAGATCGCTCGCCGTAGCTCTGCCGTTGCCGCCCCGGTTGAGTCACGCTACTCTTGCTCCACGATGCTCGGAGATCTCGGCATTTCGAGCCGAGTTGCGATGTCGCAAGGCCGATCCCGGTCGAGGATGGCGAGCGCTCTGCTGTGCCTGGTGAGCGCCGCAGCCGCTCTGCTGTGCCTGGTGAGCGCCGCCGCGGCGGGGAGCCTGACCGCTAGCGGTGCGCACTCGGCGATCACGCCGCTGCTCGAGGTGGAGTATGCCGGCTGCCATTCGGTGCTGCCCGGGCCGGTTTGTGTCGCGCCGCCTGGTGCCAAGAGAATGAGGCTCTGGGTCCGGACCCCCGGCGACACCCAGCTCGAAGTGGCGGGCGGCGGGCATCGCATCGCCGAGAGAGTGCTTGTTCAGGATGGCGAGCGGCTCGACCTCGAGCTCGACGACACGGCGCCGGAGCTTATCGTGCGGGCTGCTGTCGGGCGCCAGGCTGTAGGGACCTGGAGCTTGGCCCTCCGTCCCTTCGCGGAGCCCTTGTGGCGGGTCCAGTCGAAGGCGTTGTGGGTCGCGGGCGACCTCGCGGGGACGGAGAAGGTGGTCTCACGGGCCCTGGCTTCAGGTCTGCCGGCGGCCGAGCGGGGCCTCGCACTGAGGTCCCTGGCCAAGATCGCCATGGAGCGAGGCTCTCTCGTAACGGCCGAGTGCGAGATGGTCGAGGCGATTTCGGCCTTCCAAGCAGCGGGACGGACGCTCGAAGAGTTCAACTGTCGGCTGGAGGTGTCCTTGTGGAGCTCCTCCGTCCGGCCGCTGGACGAGCGCAGCCCGATCGAAGACGCTCAGGCGCACCGACTGCCAGCCGAAGCGAGCTGGACTCGCGACTATCTCAGAGGCTACGTCGCCTCGCAGGTCGGTGACCTGCGAGGGGCCCTCCAATGGTTCCGTCAAGCCGCTCGCCTGGCGGAGCGAGTCGGGCTAGACGACCGTCGCCGTTCGGCCGAGCAACTTCTGGCGGTGAACATGCACCGCATCGGTAGACACATCGATGCGGCGCGGATCTTCGATCGTTTGCAGACCGAGGTGCCGCCGGAAGCGGACGCCTGTCGCCGAGCCGATCTGGTAACCAATATCGCCTGGGGCCTATTGCTGGCCCACGAGGCAGAAGCCGAGAGCGCCACCGATCCGCTCCCCTGGCTGGAGGAAGCTCTCGAATTGCCCGATGCCGGGTGTTTGCGCTCCTCCAGCAAGCGGGCCAACCTGCAAACCAACCTGGCGCTGGCGCACCTCCAAGACCAACGATTCGGCCTGGCAGAACAGCACTTGGCCCAGGCGCGTCAGCTGGCAGTCGTTCCGGAGCTGCCGCAACTCTTGTGGTGGCACGACATCGAGGCACGCATCGAGCTCGGCGCCGGGCGAGCCCAGGAGGCTTTAGATCTCTACGACACGATGGCTCACCTCGCTGCCGTGGCACTCTCGCCCGAGGCCGAGTGGCGGTCGAGAATCGGCCGGGCCCAAGCACACCGGGCTCTCGATCAGGCGGATCAAGCCTTGTCGCAGCTCGCCGAAGCCGAGAAGCTGCTCGATAGCGCCAGCCTGAGGGTGCCGGTGGAGAAGGGCCGCGC
>JBCCGX010001364.1:0-2556 GCA_039029035.1 Acidobacteriota bacterium
GGATACTTCAATCCGTGATTCGCTGTGTGAATACAGGGCCCGTGCGCTGATGAAGAACGATGCCATGCGGATATGCGACATCGTTGATGCCGATGTCGTGGCCGGGAAGAACTGGAAACCCTGTAGCGAGGAACCGGCCATCTGGGGGAAGAGGCCAGTGAGTTGGTGCTCGAAGATCTGAGGGTCCGATCTGGAGTGGGATTCTGCGAGGATGACTATGCCGGCTCAACAACTCAGGTTGTGTTCAGCCCCTGCGGTTGGTCAAGCAAGTCGGCGACCACGGCTTTATCGGCGACTACCTGGAACTGCATGATGGACGATGGCGCCAACTCGGCCTTCTACGCGGACTCGACCATGGAACTGGGTTGCGAATGGATCGGCCGGCCTTTGAAGAAGGACAAATCCTTCGATCCGATGGATTTCCAGATCGAGACGGCGAGGCAGTTCAGACGCTTCATCGGAGCCTTGGCACGGGTAAGCGTCTAGCTAGCTAGCTTAGCTTAGGAGACACCCGAGCTGTCTAGAACTTCGTCGTAGATCTCGAGCACCCGTTCAACCATGCGGTCCGCATCGAACTCTTGGCCGGCGCGATCTCTGGCGTTTTGCCCCATCGCTCGTCTCTTGGCGTCGTCCGAGAGCAGCTCGTCCAAAGCCGCCGCCAGAGCCGTGGCCTCGCCGGGTGGGACGACGAGCCCGGTCTCGCCGTGGCGGTTGACGAAACTGGTACCGGTACCGAGCTCGGTGGAGACGACGGGGGTGCCGGCGGCCATGGCCTCGAGCTGCGCCAGACCGAAGGCTTCACTGCGCTGAGAGGAGGGTAGGGCGAAGACGTCGGCCGCTGCGTAGTAGAGGGGCAGCTCACCCTCGGGTACTTCGCCCAGGAAGTGGATGCGCTGCGCTGCCGGTCCGGCTGCGGCCCGCTGCCGCCAAGGGTCCGCCATCGGCCCGTCGCCGACGATCAGGAGGGTCGCCTCGAGGCGTTCGACGGCCTCGATCAAGACTTCGATCCCCTTGTAGTACCGCAGTCGACCGACGAACAGAATGTGCGGGCCGGGCCAGCGCTGACCGAGCGCGGCGACCCCTTCCGGATCGGGGTTGGCGAAACGTGCGGTCTCGATCCCGAGAGGTACGACAGTGGCTCGCGTTCGACAAGCCGCCAGAACCTTCGAGGTCTGCAGGTAGGCCTCGCTGGTCGGTAGGATGCGATCGGCCCGTTGTAGGAGGCGTCGGGCGAGGGGGCGGTAGAGGGCGCCGAGCCACCGTTGGCGGACGATATCGCTATGGTAGGTGACGACCAGGGCAAGACCGCGGCGGCTCAGGAGTTGGGCGACTTCGCCCAAGGGGTAGGGGAAATGGAGGTGGACGATGTCCGGTGAGAGGGATCTCAGGCGCGCAACGAGCGCCAGGCTCAGAGGTGTCGATGCGATCTCAGCCAGTCGTGCCGCGCGGATGACCTCGACACCGTTTTCCTGCCGTAAGCTGGTGTGGCGTTCACGCGATGTCACCAGCACCGTGACCCGCAAGCCGCGGCGCACCTGGCGCTCGGCTAGAAGCTGTAGGTGATGCTCGATACCGCCGACAACGGGCGGGTAGTCTTTGTAGACGTGGACGACGTGCATAGGCCGCGCGGAGGAGCCCGCGATCAGCCGGCGGCGGCGCGGCGATAGGCGTCGAGGGTCAGGCGAGCGGTGTGTTTCCAGGTCAGCTGCCCGGCGCGGATACGCCCGCGGTCCCCGAGGACCTTGCGATAGCTCGGGTTCTTGATCACCCGCGCCAGGGCCTCGGTGATCGATTGGGCCGACTCGGGGTCGAAGTAGATCGCAGCGTGCCCAGCCACCTCCGGCAGGCTGGCGCGGCGTGAGCAGGCGACGGCGGTGCCACAGGCCATTGCCTCGAGGATCGGTAGGCCGAAGCCTTCGTCCAGCGACGGTAGGATAAAAAGCTCGGCACCGCTGTAGAGCGCCGGCAGATCCTCCTCAGCGACATGGCCGAGACAGTGGATCCCGGTTGCTCCGAGGCGTCGCCCGATGGCTTTGGGCTCGGGATACTGTGGATCGTGAGCGCCAGCGAAGACGATGCCGAACTCCACGCTGGGTGATTTCGCCAGCTCGGTCTTCTGCAGCTCGGCCCAGGCTTCCACCAATCGCTCGAGGTTCTTGTGCGGCTTGTTGGTACCGACGTGCAGCATGTAGCGCTCGGGCAGACGTAGCCGCTCACGTAGCTCATCGATCGCATCGGGCGTGGCTGGCTGCAAGCCGTCGGGCGGCGCGCCCGGGGTCACCACGATGCGCTCCGGAGCGATGTCGAGAGTTTTGGCCAGATCGTCCTTGGCGAACCGAGAGAGAGTGAGCACGGTCTTGGCCGAGCGCAGCGCGAAGCGCATGCCGACCACCGCCGCCAGTCGCGCTTTGCCGGACGGCAGATTGTGCGGGTAGCGCTGGGCAATGGTGTCGTACAGACCGACGACCATCGGGCACGGCGCGCGGTAGGTGGTGATGAAGTAGGGGGCGTGGAACACCTGGGTACCGAGCTGGCGCATCTGTTTGGGCAGCACCA
>JBCCGX010001365.1:0-2551 GCA_039029035.1 Acidobacteriota bacterium
CAGGCGCACGTAGTTGGCCTGGGCTTCGATCCAGTCGATCGAGTCGGTGCGGACGACGACGGACTCGCCGTCTTTTTTGACCGCCAGGCGCTCGAGGGGTCGTGGTCGGCCCGAGGTTTGGCGCACCAGGTTGCCGAGGCGTTGGGTGAGGGTCGCGAGGCCGGCGCGATCGATGCGGCGTCGGGCGCGCTCCAGGGTCTCCCGGAAGCGCGCCTCGTCAAAGGGTTTGAGCAGATAGTCGAGGGCTTCGACGCGGAAGGCCCGGACGGCGTACTCGTCGAAGGCGGTGACGAAGATCACCGCCGGGACCTCGTCCGAGGTGAGCCGCTCGAGGACACCGAAGCCGTCGAGATCGGGCATCTGAATATCGAGGAAGACCAGGTCCGGCCGTCTCTTGCGGATCATGCGCACCGCCTCGAGGCCACCGCGGCACTCTCCGTCGATTGCGATGTCGGGCTCGCGCTCGAGGTAGACCCGGAGATGCTGGCGGGCGATCGGCTCGTCATCGACGATCAGGGTGCGCAAGCGACTCATTCGATGGCGCCCTCCCCGGTGTCTGGATCGAAGCCGGGATCGAAGCGGGCACCGATCGAGCGTCTTGGCAATGTGAGGGTCACCTGCACGCCGCCTTCCGGCGGGGATGTCAGCCTGAAGGTGTGCTGCCCGGGATAGAGCTCCGCCAGGCGGGCCTTGGTGTTGGCGAGACCGATCCCGTGGTGCGACTCGGAGTCGTCGCGGAGACCGGGGCCGTTATCGACTACCCGAAGCTCGAGCTGGCCGTTGCGGGCGGCGGCGTTCACCTCCACTCTACCGCCGTCGCCGTGCGGCGGCAGGCCGTGATGGACCGCGTTCTCGAGGATTGGCTGCAGAATGAAAGGCGGCACGGCACAGTCCTGCACCGAATCGCCGGCGTCGATGCGTGTCGTCAGGCGATCCTGAAAGCGGGTCTGCTCGATCTCGAGGTAGGCGCGGGTGAGCTCGAGCTCGCGGCGCAAGGAGATCTCGCGTGTGCCGCGAGCATTGAGGCTCATGCGCAACAGTTCACCGAGTTGACGAACCACCCGTTGCGAGGTCTTGGGATCCTGCTCCATCAGGCCCGAGATCGTATTCAGCACGTTGAACAAGAAGTGCGGCCGGAGCTGCAAGCGCAAGGCTTCCAGGCGTGCCTCGGAGAGCTGCGCGCGGAGCTCCGAAGCGCGGCGTTTCTCCTCGCGCAGGCTTTCCACCCGCGCCAGGTAGTGGGCGATGCCGACTAGCGTCAGGTAGAGCACCACGTTGCTGTGGAAGCCGTAGTACAAGAGGTGGGCAAAGAGCTCGGCCGCGGGGCTGGTGGGAATGCCGGCCAGGCCGCGCAGGAGATTGAACAGCGTGTCGAGCGCCGAGTGTGCGATGGCCACTGCCACCGCGGCGGTGAGGTGCAGTGCTCCATGGACGAGGTTCTTGCTTTGACCGAAGGGGAAGCGGCGGGCCAGCAGGAAAGGGATGGGCGTCAGCAGGATCCACAGCAGGGCGTCGGGCATGGCGTAGACAAATGCGCCGCGCCAGTCGATGCCCGGAACCTCGAGCCGCAGACGCGAGGCGTGGAAGAAGCCCCAGGCGAGCCAGCACAGGGTGACCAATCCCCAGCTCCAACGGCGAGGGACGCTCTCAGGCGGTCTGGATTCGATGTCGACCACAGTCGGACGATGGCACTCCACGGCAGGTTTGACAACCGGTGAGCGCCTGCCGTCCCGCTGGTGGCGTCGGAAATCCCGCTCATGACAAATCGCTCGCCAGCAGAGATGGGGCGTGGCACCTTTGAGGTCCGGCGGCTCAACTCTGACTACCCACGACTCGACAGGAGACTGCCATGCAAAATCAGCCAACGAGCCTTCCCGTTCGGCGCCAGCCGTACGCGGTGCGCCGCTCGCTCGCCTCGAGTGTTCTTGTCGGCTGCGGTGCTTTTCTCGGTTACGGTGCGCTGGCGCTCGAAGCCTCTGACTGGCCGCAGTACGGCGGGCCGAAGGGCGATTTCGTGGCATCGGGCGTGGGCCTGGCGAAGAGCTGGCCCGAGGCCGGGCCGCCGCGTTTGTGGGAGCAGGCCATCGGTGGTGGTTACTCGAGCATCGTCAGTGACGGCAAGCGGCTCTACACGATGTATCGAGTGCCAGCGGATCAAATCGAAGGCCGGGCGGATGGCCAGGGGCAGGAAGCGGTCGTTGCTCTCGACCCGGCGTCCGGGCGCCGGCTTTGGCAACAGGTTTACGAGGCGCCGGTGGACCCCAAGGAACCGAGCAACGATCTGCGCTACGGCCGGGGCCCCAACTCGACGCCGCTACTGGTCGGCGACCGGCTCTACACCCTGGGCTTCACCGGCCGCCTCCACTGTCTGGCAGCCGCCTCTGGTGAGGTGTTGTGGTCGCACGACCTATGGCGCAAGTTCAAGGTCGCGATGCCCTACTTCGGGCACGCCAGTAGCCCGATCCGCTACGGCGCCTCTCTCATCGTCCTCGCCGGCGGCGCTATGGCCTTCGATCTGGAGAGCGGTGATCTGCTGTGGGACAACTGGGAC
>JBCCGX010001366.1:0-2551 GCA_039029035.1 Acidobacteriota bacterium
CTCTTGCATCCCTTCTCCTGGGTTTCTCATAGTCCACGGCTGATGGCTTGCTCGACCTCTTGCATCCCTTCTCCTGGGTTTTCCAGAGTCTACGGCCGGGCGGAGTTTTCGTCACGGGTGGCCGGGCCCCCGAGGGCTGGGGGGGGGGAGGGCCTCAACGCGACAGGTTCGCATCCCCCGGCACGATCCAGCGCCAGGGCAGGTCGGCACCGGCGGAGAGGCCGATGCGGCAGGTCTGGCCTGGCTGGCTCGGGGGCGGTGTACCGTCGTCGAGGATGCGGATGTCGCGGTCACCGCGGACGATATCGGCGCCGTCGGCCTCGCCGTCGATCCCCAAGGCCTGGCAGAGCTTGGCCGGACCCGAGCACAGGTCGCGCTCGCCGCGCGCCTTGGGCCGGGCGGCGTGCATCGCCGCGAGGCCCAGGGTCGGGGCCAGGGCGCGGATCAGCACCGCCGAGCCGACGCCGTCGTCGTCGCAGACCGCGTTGGCGCACCAATGCATACCATAAATGAAGTAGACGTAGAGATGGCCCGGGGGTCCGAACATGGAGACCGTACGGGGAGTGAGGCCACGGTAGGCGTGGCTGCCCGGGTCGTCCGAGCCGGCATAGGCCTCGACCTCGACGATGCGACCACCGCGGTCGCCACGCACCAGCAGCTTGTTGAGCAGCTGCGGAGCGACGACGCGGCTGTCGCGGCGGAAGAAGTCGCGCTCGACGGGTCGCAGAGGCATCGAATCGAACCTCAGCGGGCACTGCCCTTGCGGCGCTTGTCGTCGTACATCGCCTGATCCGCCTGCTCGATGAGCTCTTCCAGGGCGCACGGCTGGCGCGGATCGAAGGCCGCGGCCCCGAGGCTCAGGGCGAGGTGGAAGGGGCGCGCGCCGCGACGGTTGAAAGCCTCGAGATTGGCCCGCAGGCGTCCCGCCGGTACGGCGAAGGTCGAGACCTCGGTCTCGGGCAGCAGGATGACGAACTCGTCGCCACCGAAGCGCGCCACGATGTCGGAGTCGCGGAAGGTCTCGCGCAGCACCGTGGCGGTGTCGACGATGGCGCGCGACCCCGCGGTGTGGCCATGCTGATCGTTGATCGCCTTGAGACCATCGAGATCGGCGAAGAGCAGCAGCACCGGCGTGTTGTGGCGCCGAGCCATTCTGAGCTGCTGCTCGGCGAGGTGCAGGAAGGCGCGGCGGTTGTAGAGCCCGGTGAGATCATCTTCCAGGGACAGGCTGCGCAAGGACTCCTGCAGACGATGGCGTTCGATGGCATAGCGGATGGCCCGCAGTAGCAGCGGATGCCCGAAATCACCCTTGACGAGATAGTCCTGGGCGCCTTCGCGCACCGCCTTGAGGGCCAGGGTCTCGTTATCGAGCCCGCTCAGAACGAGGGCTGGGACCTGCGGAAAGTCGAGATTCAGGGCGGTGAAGGTTTCGAGTCCGAAGCTGTCGGGCAGGCCGAGATCGAGCAGGACGACATCGATGCCGCCTTGCTCGAGCCGCTCGAGGGCTCCCGACAGCCGACCGACATGCTCCAGCTCGAGGCGCTGCTCGCCCGCCCGCTGCAGCATATGACGCAGCATGGCGGCATCATCGCGGTCGTCCTCGACCAGCAGGATGCGGGTGACCGCCTCGTCTTCGCTCACTGGTCTTCGCTCACGGCCTCCAGGTTATCCCAACCGTACCTTCAACAGCTCGTTGGCTCGTTGAGGGTTGGCCTGGCCGCGGCTAGCGCGCATCACCTGGCCGACGAAGAAGCCGAAGAGCGCCGTCTTACCGGCCCGGTATTGCTCCACCTTGTCGGCGTGTTCGGCGAATACGCGGTCGATCAACGGTGCCAGGCCGGCATCGTCCGTCACCTGCTGCCAACCCTTGGCCTCGACGATGGCGCGTGGCCCATCGCCGCTGGTGAGCATCTCGGCGAAGACGTCCTTGCCGATCTTGCCCGAGATCGTCCCGTCGTCGATCAGGGCGACGAGCTCGCCGAGCCCTGTCCCGGTGATCGACAGATCGGCCAAACGCGTCTCTTTCAGCTCGCGCAGCAGCTCGTTGACGATCCAGTTGGCGATGGGCTGCGGTCGGTCGCAGACCTCCCGCGCGGCGGCGAAGAAGGCACCGAGCTCCGGATCGACGGCGAGCAAGCGGGCGTCCTGGGCGCTGAGCCCGTCCGCCTGGTAACGCTCGAAAGCGGCTTGCTCCTCGGCTGTCAGCGGCGGCTCGTCGTCTTCGGCCGCGGCGCGTGATTGCTCGCGCTGCTGCGCCTTGATCGCCGCCTTGCGCGCCGCCTTCTCGGCCGCTTCGCTGGCGCGCTCGCTGTCGCCGGTGATCTTGGCCCAGGTGTCGCGTAAAGTGACCGTGCGATTGAAGACCAGTGGGTCGTCTGAACCGTCTGGCGAGTTACCGTCTGACGGTTTACTGTCGAGGTCGACAGTGAAGTAGCCCTGGCGCTCGAACTGGAAGGGATCGCCGGGCTCGGCGCCGGCCAGGCTGGGCTCGACTCGGGCCGACTGCAGGACGTGCAGCGAGTCGGGGTTGAGGAAGGTCTTGAAATCGGCC
>JBCCGX010001367.1:0-2550 GCA_039029035.1 Acidobacteriota bacterium
CCGGAGAGCTGGCTCGATCCGGCAGCCGGGCAGAAGAGGTCCCATCCGGCGGTGGACTGCCATGTCCGTTGGCTGAGCGCGCGTCCGCGCTGTCGGCCGGTTCACCGCTTGCTGTTCGACGGCCGGCCCACGATCACCGTTCGACGGGCCGAGGACTTGCTCGACCGCTTCGAGCACGAGCTGCTCACGGCGGTTGCGACGCGCACGTCCTACGTCGTCCTCCATGCCGGTGCGGTGGTCTACGACGACCGTGCCATCCTGTTGCCGGGTCGTTCTTTCAGTGGCAAATCAACCTTGGTCCGGGCGCTCGTTGAGGCGGGTGCGACCTACTACTCCGATGACCTGGCGCCGCTCGACACCGACGGCCGCCTGCACGCCGTGCCCAAACGCCTCGCCTTGCGTTGCGGGGCGAGGCGGTTGCGGTCGATCGATGCCACCCGGCTTCGCTGGCGACCAGGCTGTCCGCCGCGCCGGGTCGCCTCCGTCGTGCTGACCCGCTACCGCCCCGGCACGGCCTTCGAGGCGCGGCGCCTCTCGCCAGGGGAAGGCACCCTCGCGCTGTGGCAGCACGCCGTCTCGGCCCAGGCAGCGCCCGAGCGTGCCTTCCAGGTCGTGACTCAGCTCGCGGCGCGGGTGCCGGTGCTCGTTGCCGACCGCGGCGAGGCGCAGGGGATCGCGGCAGCAATCTTGGCAACATCGAGCATGGATCGATGACAGCCAGCCTGTGCCAGGCGACGATCGACCAGACCCTGATCGCGGCCCTACGCGTCTTTCTCGAATCTGAGGGTGGCCACGAACCCAGAGCTCAGCGGGAAGCCATCGCCGACCCGGACGCGCTGCTCGCTCGAGCAGACGCCGAGGGCGTCACTGGGATCCTGGCCGAGCTCGCCGATCGCTCTGACATCGCCGACCCGTCGCCTGCAGAGCAACGCCTCGCGGCCGCCCTCGGTGCACGGCGCCACCGTGTCTTCGCCCACGGCGCGCGGACCTTGGAGCTGCTCGAAGAGCTCGGTCGAGCCTTGTCGAACTGTGGGCTGCAGGGCATCGCGCTCAAGGGAGCGGCGCTCCTCGCGGGCCTCTATCGCGACCACCTCGGCCGCCGTCCGGTGAGTGATCTCGACCTGCTGGTCCGGCGCCAGGAGCTGTTTCAAGTGCGGGCTGTGCTGTGCGGCTTGGGGCTGCGTCCCCATGCCACGCGCTGGCGCGGCGATGGCGTCGAGATCGATCTCCACACCCACCTGGCGCGCTCGGAGCTCCTCGGCCACCGGCACAGCCCCTACTGCTTCCCCAACAACGAGGTCTGGGGAAGCGCCCTCCCCTGCCCCGTCGGCGGCCCGGCGATCCGCATGCTGCCACTCGAGTTGCAGCTCCTCCATCTCGCCACCCATGCGGTCAAACACGCCTTCTGCCGTTGGATCTGGCTGGTCGACATCGCCCTGCTCCTGCACCGGACTGAGCCCGAACGCTTGGTCGCCACCGCCGTCTCGGTCCGCGGCGAACGAGCCCTGGCCTACAGTTTGAGTCTGCTGGATCGTTGTTTCGGCTTGCCACCGGACCCTGCAGTCTGCCGTCAGCTGCCCCGGCCCGGCCGGCTGGAAAGACAGTGGTTGCACCAGATCGCCGCTCGGAGGCAGCCCATCGGGCTCGGTCGCCTGGTCGCCGGACTGTCGATTCCCGACCGTGGAGAACGTCTGCACTACTGGCGTGAGGTGGCCCTGCCACCGGTCCGAGCACTACGCCTCGCTTCGACCGGTCGAACCGGCGATCGACGCCTGCGTGGCCAGTGGCTCTGGCAAACCCTCAGGCCGCGGACACACCAAGCGCTGCAGCTCTGCACCAAGCTGCCGCTCTTCAGAAAACACTCAAGCCGTTGACTCGGTCGGGGCCGCCGGTCCCGCCGAAGCCTGCAGCACGCGGGCCATGTGGCCACATTCCGGCGTCGGCCCACATAGACCCGGCTGGACTTGCAGCGAGTTGCACGGGCAGTCCCCGGCCTCGTAGGGGTGCAGCTGCTGCGACTCCGGCACGAGCCACCAGACCACCGCCGCGGCGAGAACGGCGGCAAAGGCCATGATCGCAGCGTTGCCGCCAAAGCCGTAACCGGCGAAGGCCGGGCCAGCCGCGGCGGCACCGGAAGCGAACCCGAGCTGCCCCGCCGCCGTGGTGAGACTCAGCAGCGAGCCTCTCTCGTCGGACCCGACGAGCTCGGTCAACAGCGCCTGGAAAGCGCTGGCCCGGGCGGAGAGAAAGATATTCACCGCCAGAAAGGTCGGAAAGGCAACCACCGCCGCGAGACCTACCAGGGCCGGCATGAGCAGAGCGAAGACGGCGATCCCGAGCGACGACCACAGGATGACCAAGCGCCGGCCGATGCGGTCCGACAAAGCGCCCGCGCGAGGCCCGGCAAAGACCGTCCCGACGCCTCCGATCAGGTACAGCACGGCGATCCTCGAGGCGGTGAAGCCGAGCTCGGCTTCGAGCCAGGTCGGCAGAAAGAGCATGAAAGTGGCGATGCCGAAGAAGACTGCGACGTAGGTCGCGGTGGCGGCG
>JBCCGX010001368.1:0-2546 GCA_039029035.1 Acidobacteriota bacterium
AAGAGGAAATGCTACCCTGTTCGAGGGAGGCGCGAATTATGCCGACGATCTTAAGGTTGGGACCGTACCGGATCTTCTACTTCGATCACGAGCCCAGCGGTCCGCCCAACGTGCACGTCGACCGTGACCACTCGTCGGCCAAGTTCTGGCTGCGACCCGTATCCCTAGCCCGAAATCTGGGTTTTACACCCAGTGAGCTGCGCAAGATCGAAAAGATCGTTTTGGAGAACCAGCAACAGCTTCTGGAGGCCAGATATGGGCGTTTCAGACGTTAGGGCGGGGGAGGAGGTCAAGGACGTTCACTTCACCGAGGACGTTCTGAGTGTCGACTTGATCGATGGGCGCACCATCTCGGTGCCGCTGGCGTGGTATCCCAGTCTGCTCCACGCCAGCGCGCGCGAGCGCCTGCATTGGGAAGTCTGCGGCGGTGGCTTCGGCATCCACTGGCCGGATCTCGATGAGGATCTGAGCACCGAAGGCCTGCTGCGCGGCGCCCCGGCCGCCCGCGAGCCGGCACCTACTCCGCCGAGCTAGCGTCCGGCTTCCCCAGGACCCCCTGAGGCTCGTCGAGGTTTTACTGCTTCGCCTTGGCGAAGAGGCGGAAGAAGTTGTCGTTGGTGGCGGCGATCATGGCTTCGGGCGTCGTCTCCAGCTCCAGGGCGAGGCGCTCCAGGATCTCCATCACGTAGGCCGGGCGATTCGGCTTGCCGCGGTAGGGCACCGGGGCCAGGTAGGGCGTGTCGGTCTCCACCAACAGCCGATCGGCAGGCGCGATTTCCAGCACTTCGCGGACGTTGTCGGCCTTGGGGAAGGTGATCATGCCCGACAGGCCGAGGTAGAAGCCGTGCTCCAAGAGCTCGCGCGCCATCTCCAGGCCGCCGGCGAAGGAGTGGAAGTCGGCTTGGAGGTCGGCGAGCTCGGGTCGACGGACGATGTCGAGCATCTCGGCATTGCTGTCGCGGTTGTGCACTACGACCGGTAGGCCGAGCTCGATCGCCAGCTCCCATTGCTGGAGCATGACCCGCCGCTGCTGCTCGCGCGGTGAGTTGTCGTAGTAGAAGTCGAGGCCACACTCACCGACGGCGACGGCCTTGGGGTCGCTGAGCAGGCCGCGCAGGCGCTCGAGGTCGCCGTCGCGCCAGTCGGAGGCGTCGTGCGGATGGCAGCCGAGGGCGCACCAAACGTCGTCGTGCTGGTGGCACAGCTCGAGCAGGGTGTCGGCGTCGTCGAGCCGGATGGCGGGGACGAGAAAGCCCGTGATGCCGCGCTCACGGGCGGCGTCGAGCGCCGCCTGGCGGTCATCGGGCTTCAAACTCTGGAGATGACAGTGGGAATCGATCGGGCCGGGCATCGGGTCCTCCTCGGCCGGCGATTCTACCCAGCTTGCAGTTTTCTGCACGGCGGATTGGCAAGAGATTGGGTTCCGTGCAGGTTTCTGCACGGTGGATTGGCAAGAGACTAAGCTCCGTGCAGGTTTCTACAGCGCGGATATCCGTTGGTCTGAGGTCCGTGCAGGTTCCTGCAGCGCGGAGTTCCGTTGGTCTGAGCTCCGTGCAGGATTCTGCAGCGTGGAGTTCCGTTGGTCTGAGCTCCGTGCAGGGTTCTGCAGCGCGGAGTTCCGTTGGTCTGAGCTCCGTGCAGGATTCTGCAGCGTGGATTTTCGTTTGTCCGGGCTCCGTGCAGGATTCTGCAGCGTGGATTTTCGTTTGTCCGGGCTCCGTGCAGGATTCTGCAGCGTGGATTTTCGTTTGTCCGGGCTCCGTGCAGGTTGCTGCAGACTGGGTTTTCGGTTGCCCCGGCTCGTTGCAGGTTGCTGCAGACTGGATTGGCGCTGCGGATCAGCGGGCCAGGCGGTAGCCCGCCTTGCGCGAGGTGAGAATATAGCGCGGCGCGGCGGGGTCGTCTTCCAGCTTCTTGCGCAGGGTGGCGATGTGGGTGTCGACGGTGCGCGACTCCACCGCAGCGCGATACCCCCAGACTTCCTGCAGCAACTCGAGGCGCGAGACCACCGCGCCGTCGTGGTGCAGGAGCGCGAGGAGCAGGTCGAGCTCTTTGGGCGACAGGTCGACCGGGGTGCCGCGGCGGGTGACCGTGCGAGTTGCTTGATCGACCTGGATCGGACCGAAGGCCTCGGTGCGGCCTGCCGGTGCTGCACCCGGTCCGGACTGCGTGCGACGCAACAAGGCCTCGACTCGGGCGAGGAGCTCCAGCAGACCGAAAGGCTTGGTCACGTAGTCGTCGGCGCCCAGCTTGAGGCCGCGCACCTTGTCGGCCTCCTCACCGCGGGCGGTGAGGATCAGGATGGGCATCGAGCAGCCGTCCTCGCGCGCCTGGCGCAAGACTCGGAAGCCGTCGAGCCCGGGGAGGGTCAGGTCGAGGATCACCAGATCGGGAGCGCTCGTCCTCAGCCGCTCGAGGCCGAGGCTACCGTCGGCCGCGACCTCCACGGCGTAGCCTTCGATCTCCAGATTGTTGCGTAGCCCGAAGGCCAGATCGGTGTTGTCCTCGATCACTAGGATGCGGGCGGTGGGACTCATGCGAGCACC
>JBCCGX010001369.1:0-2542 GCA_039029035.1 Acidobacteriota bacterium
CATGGACTACTCGCCGATCGAGCTCTGCGCTTGCGTCTTCACCAGCAACCACTACCACCTCCTAGCAACTGTCTACGACCAGCAAGAGCTCAGCAGCTTGCCGATCTTTCGCGAGGTGTTGTCGGCGAAGTGGAACATGAAGCGGCTGAGCTCTTGCTGGTCGTAGACAGTTGCTAGGAGGTGGTAGTGGTTGCTGGTGAAGACGCAAGCGCAGAGCTCGATCGGCGAGTAGTCCATGGCGCGGCCTAGCAGGCCGACCATGAGCTCGTTGAAGCGCTTCGGGTTGGGTGACGGAACGAGAAGGGCCCGTGCGCCAATCGTTCTGCCGGTGAGCTCGACGAGGATGCCTCGTCGAGTCGGCGGGATACTGCGCGGTTGTCGTCCCATCGGGTTCTCCATACCGGCGGTGCCGACGCTCGGTCGGGCCGGAATAGCGCGGCAGCGAGCGTCGGCGACCATTCGCCGGGTCTCAATGGAGACCTAGACGGAAAGGGGGCTGGCGAGTTGCCACCAAGACAAAGAGATATCCGAATCTGGCGACATCGATGGGTGCTACGCGTCCTGAATGTCGACCTCAGTCCTGGACGAGGAGCTTCCCTACCACGCTCGCTAACACGTCCAGGTTCTTCGGCAGGAGCAACGTCTCATGTTGCCCGGGAACGGTGAACGTCTCGAGCTCTCCGTCCACCCAGGCACCCCAACCGAGATCCGCCGACTCTTCCTCTGCGTCACCGGCGAGCAGCAGCGCGACGCGACCGCCGTAGCTCCGCGGCTCGAAGGCTCGGGAGGCGGCCAGGTTGGTGCTGTAGACGGTCAGCAGGCGCTTGGCTTCTTCGGCCTTGAAGCCGGCGGGCAGACCCCAGGCTTCTTTGAGCAGCTCGCTGACCAGGGCGAGCTGTTGCTCGAAGCTGAGGGCGTCGAGCTCTTCGCGCGGCTTCTGGCTGGCGCCGTGGAGCAGGTTGAGCAGCAGCTCGCGTTCGTCCTTGGCGCCGTCCTGGGGCATCCGTGACGGGGTGTCGAGGAGGATCAGGCGGTCGACGGTTTCGCCTTCGGCGAGGAGGCTAGCGGCCATCTCGAAGGCGACGTGACCGCCGGAGGACCAGCCGAGGATCCGGTAGGGGCCCTCGGGGCGCACGGCGCGGATGGCCTCGAGGTAGGCGTCAGCCATTTCCGTGACGGTTTGACGGGGCTCTTCGCCGGGCAGGAGGCCGCGGGCGCGGAGGCCGTAGAGGGGCTGATCGGGGCCGAGGGCCTGAGCCAGGCGGCCGTAGCCGGAGACGTTGCCGCCGGCGGCGTGGACACAGAAGAGGGGGTTTTGGGTGCCGCCGGATTGGAGCGCCACTAGTGCGCTTTGCGCCCCTGCGGGGCGACGTGGTGACGCCGTCGCGCTCTGGCGCGCCTGCTCGCGCACCAGGCCGGCGATGGTCTGGTGCTCGAAGAGGGCGGTGGGACGGATCTCGAGGCCGGCCTCGGCAGCGCGACTGACGATGCGGATACCTAAGATGGAGTCTCCACCGAGCTCGAAGAAGTTGTCTTCGACGCCGACGCGCTCGACCCCGAGGATCTCTTCCCAGATGGCCGCCAGACGCTCCTCGAAGTCGCCCTGGGGGGCGACGTAGCCCGCTTCGCTCGGCGCGGTCGCGGCGCCTTCGGCCAGGCGTTCGATGGCGGCGCGGTCGACTTTGCCGTTGGCCGAGAGGGGTAGCTCGGGGAGGAAGCGGAAGACCTGGGGCACCATGTAGGAGGGCAGGCGCTCGGCCAGGTAACCGGTTCCGAGATCGTCTTCGCTGAGCTCATGGCCAGCGACCGGCACAACGACGGCGACCAGTTGTTTCCGACTGCGCTCGCCGGGGGCGACGACGATCGCCTCGCGCACTGCCGGATGGAGGCCGAGGGCGGCCTCGATCTCACCCAGCTCGATGCGATGGCCGCGCACCTTGACCTGGAAGTCTTCGCGACCGAGGAACTCGATGTCGCCCGAGGGCAAGAAGCGACCGAGGTCGCCGGTGCGATAGAGGCGCTCGCCGGGCCTTGCGGGTCGCGGGTTGGGCGGGAAGCTGAGGGCAGTCTTGCGCGGGTCGCGCCAGTAGCCCTGGGCCAGGCCGATGCCGCCGATGAAGAGCTCGCCCGGTACCCACAGCGGACGCTCGCTGAGCTCGCCGTCGAGCACGTGGAAGCTCTGATTGACCATCGCCCGACCGTAAGGAATGCTGACCGCGCTGGCCTCGATCTCTTCGATGGGGTAGAGGATCGACCAGATCGACGCTTCGGTGGCGCCGCCGAGGCTGATGACTTCCACCTCGCCGGCCAAGCGGCGGATGCGCTCGGGCAGGGTGACAGGGATCCAATCGCCGCTCATCATGACCAGGCGCAGGGATTCGAAGCTCGCCTCGCCACGGCTGCCGAGGTACTCGACGAACATCTCCATCAGCGCCGGCACGGTGTTCCACAGGGTGACGCCTTCGGCGCTCACCAGCTCCAGCCAGCGCGCGGGGTCGCGGCGTGCGGCGGGCTCGGGCATCACCACGGTACCGCCGGCGGC
>JBCCGX010001370.1:0-2542 GCA_039029035.1 Acidobacteriota bacterium
CGAAGGGTCAGTGAGACAGCGACCGAACCAGGACCGCTATACTGAGCGTCCGCGCTAACGACATCGACCCGACGGCTTTCGAACGATGGAGATGACTCAGGGCGAAGCCCCAGAGACGGCCGCTTCCCAGACCGTTACGGCGGCCGAGCCGCAGGCCACGAGCTCCTGCGGCAACTGCGGCGCCCCGCTGGCCGGGCACTTCTGTAGCGCCTGCGGCCAGCGCGATGCAGGCCGGTTGACCTTTCGGCGCATCGCGTCCGAGGCGGCCGATCATGTCTTGTCGCTGGACTCGGCGTTGTTGCGCACCGCGATCGATCTTTCACGCAACCCTGGTCGGGTCGCTCGGGACTACGTTCGCGGACGTCGCAAGGCCTATCTCAATCCGCTGAAGTACACCTTCGTGATGGCCACGCTCTTCGCCCTGGTGATCAACCTGCTCGACGTCCTGCCGGCTGGCGTCCCGACCGACAACGAGAAGGCGGTCCAAACCTACAAGCTGATCGTCAGCCTGCTCGGCTACCTGGCCTACTTCTACATGCTGCCGGTGGCGGCGCTGCAGAGTCGCCTCTTTCGCCGCCAAGGGGACGGCGTTGCCGAGTGCTACGTCCCTCTCTTGTACTTCTACGGGCACTTTCTGCTGCTCGGCTCCCTGCTGACCGCCTTCGGCATCTACTCGACAGCCTATGGCACCCTGGCGATGCGGGGACTCGGACTGTTCTATTTCCTGTGGCTGCTGGTAGGGTTCTACCGCGGTGCGGGAGCCAGCGCTTACCTGAAGAGTTTCGTCCTGTACCTCGCTTTCAACGTCGTCAACATGGGCTCGGGCGCTCTGATCATGTTCTTGACGAGATTGAGCCCATAACGATCGAGTCTGTGAGAACACCGTTGACGACAGAGCCCTGGACGAGCCAGTCCAAGCGATCGGAGCTCGGCGCATGAGATACCACCTTGGCGGGCTGCTGGTGGCACTCACCCTGGCGACTCTAACCTTGGCGATCCTGCCCCGAGATGCACACGCCCAGGGCTTCGACCAGGAAGGGGCCGGACCGGGCACGATCGAGCTCAGCCTGTCGAACCCCGGTGCCCGCAGCCTCGGTCTGGGCGGTGCCTTCGCCGCTCTCGCCGACGACGCTACGGCGGCGTTCGCCAACCCCGCCGGCCTGGTGCAGCTGACCCGGAGCGAGGTCTCGGCCGAGGGCCGACAGTGGAGCTACTCGACCCCCTTCACCGTCAGCGGCCGGGTCACCGGTGAGCCTACCGGGATCGGCCTCGATTCGGTCTCCGGTACCCGGACCGACGCCACCGACGACGAAGTTTCGGGCCTTTCGTTCCTCTCCTTCGTCTACCCGAAGAAAAACTGGGCTCTGGCTTTTTACCGCCATCAGCTAGCCAACTTCCGCTCCTCGACAGCAACCCAGGGATTGTTCGCCGATGGTGCGCAGCCCGGCTCCGTCCGCCGCTTCTTCGATCGCCGGGTGGCAACCGACCTCGAAGTGGTGAGCCACGGTGTCTCCGCCGCCTACCGAGTCTCGGAGCGCCTCAGCCTGGGGCTCGGCCTGGCCTACACCACTGGCCGCGCCCTGAGCACTTTCGACCTTTTCCTGGTCGACGAGGTGGGTGATTTCGACAGCTTCTTCAGCCCGGTCTCGTTTCTGCCCGAGCAGCGGGCCGGCTCCCTGGCCCTGCAGTTCGACGATACCGATGTGATCTTCAACCTCGGAGCACTGTGGCAGATCGCGCCTGGCTGGAGCGCCGGTGCCTTCTATCGCCAGGCCCCAACCTACGCCCTGGTGCAGGAAGACTTCCTCTCCGGCCCGGGCCTCGAGATCGCCGGTGTCCCTCGAGGCACTGTTCTGCAAGCCCGTCGAGTCACACCGATCGAGCTACCGGATGTCTTTGGCCTCGGCCTGGCCTATCGCTCAAAGGATGGTGCCTTGACCTTGAGCGTCGAATGGGACCACGTCGAGTACGGGACCATCACCGACAGCTTCAATCCGACGGTCATCGACCCGGAAGTCACTCTCTCCGATGCTGACGAGATCCACCTGGGAGCCGAATACGTCTTCGCCCACAGCCAACCGATCATCGCCGTCCGGCTCGGCGCTTGGCTCGATCCCGACCACCTGTTCCGCTTCGTCGGCGGTGACGACTCCCCCGACGATGCCCTGGCCCGGGCCCTGCTGGCCGGCGGTGACGACGAGTGGCACGTCTCGGCCGGCCTCGGCCTGGTGCTGAAGCACATCCAGCTCGATCTGGCGATCGACCTGTCCGAGCTGCGCGACACCGCCTCACTGTCGGCGATCTATAGTTTCTGAGACGGCCCGAGCCCCCCTGCTTCGAAACGGCCCGAGCCCCCCTGCTTCGACGGCCCGTCGGTTCTCGATCGTCGAGGCTCCCTTGGCCGGGTTTGCCAAGGATCCATAGGAGATCGGCTATACTATTTCTCCGTCAAATCGCCTTACGCTCCCCCCGGCTACTCTGAACCGATCCCGGAGGTCATCCCGTGTATCAGGCTCTCTCTCGATCCTCCCAAGCCCGACCG
>JBCCGX010001371.1:0-2538 GCA_039029035.1 Acidobacteriota bacterium
AGGTGATGTTCGATCTGAATGCCGAGACGACGAAGATCCTCGACTACGTCGACTTCTTCGTTTCGCTGATCTTCTTGGTGGACTTCGCCTGTCAGCTCGCCAAGGCGGACGACCGTTGGCATTACTTTAGGACCTGGGGGTGGATCGACCTGGTGTCGAGCATCCCGATGCTCGATATTTGCCGCTGGGGGCGGGCGGCGCGGATCTTCCGTATTCTTCGCGTCCTACGGGCCTTGCGCGCCACCCGGATCCTCTCCTCCTTCGTGCTCGAGCAGCGCGCCCAATGCGCTTTGTGGGCGGCCTCGCTCCTGGCGATCCTGGTGACGGTGTTCAGCAGCATCGCGATCCTGCAATTGGAGAGCCCGGGGGAAGCCAATATCGTCAGCGCCGAAGATGCCCTGTGGTGGGCTTTCGTCACCATGACCACGGTCGGCTATGGCGATCATTACCCCGTGACGGCCTTCGGTCGAGTGCTCGCGGCCTTCCTGATGATTACCGGTATCGGTCTCTTTGGTACCTTCACCGCTTACGTCGCGGCGTCGTTCCTGGCGCCGGGTGAGGTAGATCAAGAGCGGGAGCTGGCGGCGATCAGGCAGGAGCTGCAACGTTTGCGCGAGAGCCTGCCGAGCTCAGAGGAGGAGCCGAGCGAGCGAACCTGAGGCAACTCGCACGATCCGCGGCCGTATCTCGGAACGAGTCGGTTGCCATGAGTCGGTTGCATGAGGCCTCTGTTGATGAAAGGAGTTGGGGATGTTCCGGAGTTTTCGAGCCCTGAGTCTTGCTTTGTTTCTTCTGTCTTTGTTTCTCCCAGCCCTGCCCGCGCAAGCCGATTGGTTGATCACCCTCGAAGGCAAGCTGATCGAGACCCAAGGGGCGTGGACGATCGAAGGCGACAGGTTGACTTACACCGACACCCACGGTGAGGTGCAGACCCTGGCGGTCGACGACGTCGACATCGAAGCCAGTGCCGAGACAACGGCCTTACGGGCCGGCAAGCCCTACGAGCCGGGCAAGATGGCGGCCGCCGCCTCAGGCGAGACCCAAGAGGGCGGCAAGAAGAAAGCCCGCAAGGGCGAAAAACCGAAGGTGATCGTCTATATGACGACCCTGTGCAAGCAGTGTGCTCTGGCCGAAGAGCTGCTGCAGGAGCTCGGGGTCGACTACATCGCCAAGGACGTCAACGACAGCAAGAAGGCGCGCCGGGAGTTTCAAAAGAAGACCAAGCACGGCGGTGGCGGTCTGCCGGTGCTCGATATCGGCGGCTCGATGGTTTACAGCTACAACCCCCGGGCGATCCGCCAGCGGGTCGAGAAGCTATTGCAGGAGCAGGCGGACAACGACGAGCGATAGCCTTGCCGAGGGCCTCATTGATCAAGGCTCGCCGATCAAAACGAAGCCAGCCCAGAAGAAGGGTGAGCTCCAACGCGGCATACCGGCAACGGTGCGCTGGGCTCGCCGGAGTGCTTCCTGGGCTGGTATCTCGTCGCGTAGCAAGTGTTCGTAGAATCGTTGCATCAGGGTAGCTGTCGCCTGATCGTGGACGTTCCACAGGCTCACCAGCACACGCTGCGCACCGGCATCGAGAAAAGCCTGCGGTAGGCCGACCAGACCTTCTCCAAGGATCTCCCGGCCAAGGGCTGTACGGCAAGCGCTGAGCACGACCAGCTCGGCACGGAGCTCGAGCCGGCGGATCTCCGGTACCCGCAGCAGCGTCGGTTGCAACGTATCGCCGGCTGGCGACCGTGCCAGGATCAGGCCAGAGAGCTCTGGCTGCCGATCGTTGAGCAGGCCGTGGGTCGCGATGTGCAGGATCCGGTAGTGCCGGAGCGGTGCCTGCTGGATCGCCTCGGCTGTGGCTTCAGGTCCCAGGAGCGCATGGCTCTGTGGCCCCGGGATCAGGTTCAGGATGCTCTCGGCCTCCCTGCGACTGAAGGGTAGCGGCGGCACGTCGGCGAGGTCGAAGGCGCGGGCGGCGCGCGCCAGGGTGCTCATCGAGGCCCCTGCCACGTTGGCTGAGTGGGTCGCCGCCGGGTGGGTCGCTGGCGGCGCGCGGGCCTCGCCGGGGGTGAACGCCGGATCGGCGACCACCAGCAGAGTCTTGGCTGCCGCTTGCCGGCTGGCGCCCCGCATCCGTAGGGCGTCGAGGACCGCCGCCGAACCGGTATAGGTGATGGGGTGGGAGGCCAGCATCCGCTCGCCTGTTCGTGGATGCGGCAGGATCGAGAAAGGGACATAGTGCAAGGCACCGTCGGGAATGATGATCAAGCGACGCGCTTGGGCCAGACGCGCCGCGACGGGCTGCAGAATCGAGTCGCTCAAGGCTCGCGCCGGTAACGTGGCCTGGGCGGCGAAGCCGGTCTTGTGGCCGGCCGAGAGCAAGTCGTGGAGACGTCGAGCTGACGCTTCGATCGCCGCTCCCGGCGGCAGACGATGGACGCTGAAGCGGTTGCGGTCCAGCGCCCAGAGGTAGCCGCTCTCCGAGCCGAGGAAGTAAGCCAGAAGCAGGGTTCCCGGCTCGAGCCCCGCTTGCACCTCGGC
>JBCCGX010001372.1:0-2537 GCA_039029035.1 Acidobacteriota bacterium
AACGAGCGATAGCCCGTGCAGCGGCAGAGGTGCCCGGAAAGGGCCGTCTTGACCGACTCGCGATCGATCGACGCCGCGTCTTGCATCAGCAGACCGGTCAACGAGACGACGATGCCCGGAGTGCAGAAGCCGCACTGGCTAGCCCCCTCGTCGACGATCGCCTGCTGTACCGGCGTCAGGTCCGGCAGATTGAGACCCTCGATGGTTACCAGATGCCTGCCTTGGAGCTCACCGAGTGGCATCAAGCAAGAGGTCACCGGCTTGTAGCGCACCGAGTCGCCAAAGAGCTCGCCGATCAATACGGTGCAGGCCCCACAATCCCCTTCCTTGCAGCCTTCCTTGGTCCCCGTCAAGCGCTGCCGATGGCGCAGGTAGTCGAGCACCAGCAGCCCTGGCGACTCGTGGGTCGAGACCACCTGATCGTTGAGGAGGAAGTGGATTTGCGCCGTCATGCGGGTCCTTCGGGAAAATATATCAGAGTTGACAGGTGTCCGCTGCACCGCGGACACCTGTCAACCGCGAATCGGAACCTCCATCTGGGCCTCCCAACAAACCTCTTCGAATCAGACACTTAAGAATTCCTAAGAAATGGCACACGGCTTGCTTCATAGGCAAGCGGAGAGCGAAACCGATGATTCAAGGGACTCAACGAACCGACCGTCCGATCCAACGGGCCGAGCCCGCCTGGCGCCGCAAGAGCCTGTGGATCGTCACCTTCCTGCTCGCCGCCGGGGCCCTCGTCGCCTACCCTTCGGTCAGCCGATGGGCGCGCTCCGATCGCTCGATCGACGCTGCCAGGCTACGCTTGGCGACGGTCGTACGAGGCGATCTCGAGCGAGATGTCACGGTCGAAGGGAGGGTCGTAGCGGCCTACCACCCGACCCTGTTCAGCCCAGCACGCGGCATCGTACGGCTCACAGTCCAGGCCGGCGAAGCGGTCATCCAGGGCCAGGTCCTGGCGGTGGTCGAGAGCCCCGAACTCTCGAGCCGCCTGGGGCAGGAGCGCTCCACCCTGCAGTCGATGAGCTCGGAGCTCGAGCGCCAGACTCTGGCTGCGCGGCAGCTCGCCCTGCAGAACGACCAGGTGGTCGACCTGCTGGGAGTCCGGGCCGAGTCGGCGCGCCGCGCCATGGCCCGGGCCCAGCGCACGTTCGACGAAGGCGTCACCGGCGCAGCCGACTACGAAGAAGCCCGCGACGAGGTCGAGATCGCGCGCCTGGAGCTGGCTCACGCCCGCAAGAGGGCCGGCCTCGACGCCGAGCAAGCAGCGTTCGAGGTTCGCAGCCGTGAGTTGCAAGTGGAGCGCCAGCGCTTGGCGGTGGCCGAGTTGGAGCGCCAGGTCGCGGAGCTCGAGATCCGCTCACCGGTTCAGGGCCTCGCTTCGCGCATCGATGTGCAGGACCGCGACGCGGTCGTCGTCGGCCAGCCCCTGGTCGCAGTGGTCGATCTATCGAGCTTCGAGATCGAAGTCGGCGTCCCCGAAGCGTATGCCGACGAGGTGATCCTCGGCACCGCGGTGGTCGTGCGAGTCGACGGCCAGCCCTACGCCGGCGAGGTCCGGCGGATCGCCCCCGAGGTCGAGGGCAGCCTGGTCGAGGGCCGTGTCGCCTTCACCGGCGAGGCGCCTCAGCGTTTGAAGCAGAGCCAGAGGGTCACGACCCGCCTGGTCCTCGAGGCACGCCGCGATGTGCTCAAGGTGCAGCGTGGTCCCTTTCTCGAGAGCGGTGGGGGTCGCACCGCCTACATCGTTGCCGACGGCGTCGCCACACCGCGCACCATCGAAACCGGCGCTTTGAGCGTTGCCGAGGTCGAGATCGTCGCCGGCCTCGAGGTCGGCGAGAGGGTCGTTATCTCCGATACCGCCCGCTTCGCAGGTGCCGACAACGTACTGATTCGTAACTAGTGCCCAAGATCTCCGCCGGGGCGGAGATCTTGCCCCACCCTCACCTTGCCAGGAGCCCGTCGGACTTCACAACAGACCCTTAGCCCGCAGGAGAAGCACCGTGCTGCGCATGCAAGACATCACCAAGATCTACCGCACGTCCCTGATCGAGACCCATGCCCTGAGCCGCTTTCGCTTCGAGGTCTCGGGCGGAGAGTTCGTCAGCGTCATGGGTCCTTCGGGCTCCGGCAAGACGACGTTCCTCAACATCGCCGGTCTGCTCGACACGTTCGACGAGGGCACCTACGAGCTCGACGGGGTGGACGTCAGCCAGTTGTCGGACGTCGCCATGTCCCGGGTTCGCAACGAGAAGATCGGCTTCATCTTCCAGAGCTTCAACCTGATCCCGGATCTCGACGTCTTCGACAATGTCGACGTGCCACTGCGCTACCGTGGCATGCACCGCAAGCAGAGAAAAGATCGCATCGAGCACGCCCTCGAGGTCGTCGGCCTGTCGTCCCGCCTGCGGCACTACCCGGCGCAGCTCTCCGGCGGCCAGCAGCAACGGGTCGCCGTCGCACGGGCCTTGGTTGGCGAGCCCAAGCTGATCCTGGCCGACGAGCCGACCGGCAACCTGGATTCGGCCATGGCGCGC
>JBCCGX010001373.1:0-2535 GCA_039029035.1 Acidobacteriota bacterium
GGTCCCGAGACCGCCGATCTGGATACCGATGGAGGAGAAGTTGGCGAAGCCGCACAGGGCGTAGGTGGCGATGATGATCGAGCGCGGCTGCAGGTCGCCGGCGGCGATGTGCTGCGACAGCACGCCGTAGGAAACGAACTCATTGACCGTCATCTTGATACCAAGCAAGTTGCCGACGGCCCCGGCATCGACCCAGGGGACCCCCATAACAAAGGCGAGGGGGGCCAGGAGGGTGCCGAAAAGAGTCTTCATGCTGCCTGGAAAATAGCCGCTGTACTCGGTGATCGTCTTGCCGGCCCGTTCGTACTCGAACGCCGCACCGCCCAGGAGTCGGCCGTCGATCAGCGAATCGAAGTAGCCGAGCACCGTGTCGAGCACCGCGATCAGAGCGATGAAGGCGAGCAGCATAGCGCCGACGTTGAGCGCCAGCTTCAAGCCGTCGGTGGTGCCGTTGGCCGCAGCTTCGACAACATTGTCGGCCGTCTGGACTTTGGGGATCTCCACGTCGCCGGCGGTCACCGACTGCTCGGTCTCCGGGTAGAGGATCTTGGCGATCACCAGGGCTGCGGGCGCCGACATGACGCTGGCGGCAATCAGGTGCCCGGGATTGACCCCCATCTGGATATAGCCCGCCAGCACACCACCGGCGATGGTGGCGAAGCCACCGACCATCACCGCGTGCAGCTCCGAGGCTGTCATGTCCTTGAGAAAGGGCTTGACAAGGAACGGCGCCTCGGTTTGACCGACAAACACGTTGGCCGAGCAAGACATGGTTTCTGAACCCGAGGTCTTCATGCTCCAATGCATGAATTTGGCGAACGAGGCGATGATCACCTGGACCACGCCGAGGAAGTACATGACTGACATGAAGGCGGAGAAGAAGATGATCGTCGGCAGCACCGAGAAGGCGAACTGGAAGCCAAAACCCGGCCAACTGCCATCGCCGGGGAAGAAGTACTCCGGCTTGACCAGGTTGGCGAACAGAAAGTAGGCCCCTTCATTCGACAGGCTGAGGAACGACGCCACGCCGTCGGAAAGAACTTTGAAGAACTGGACACCGTCGATCCCCCGTGCCCACAGCCCACCCAGCCCGAACAGCAGGATGAGACCGAAGGCGGGCCGGGCGAGGTGCGGCCGGCCGAGAGGCGTGGCGATCAGCACGGTGAGCACCGCCAGGACCAGGGCCACATCGGTTACCCGGTAGGGCACCAGGTAGTAGGCCAGCGCCACAATGGCCGCGCTGGCCACCACCGCGATGGCGCGCACCGCCCAGGGGTTGCCGATCGCATCCTCGAGCTCGGACTCGAACAAATAGAGGCTGATCAACAGCACCAGCACGAACATGCCGAGAAAGGACACGAGCCCTTCACTCAGGATGATCACCGCCAGGGTCAGCTGCAGGCCGACCCCCCAGACAATGGTTCGGTACTTGATCGCTCCGCGATTTTTCGAGAAGAGATAGGCCAGACCCATCAAAACCAGCAGCCCGAGAAAGCTCACCGCTCTTTCCGCCATTCGACTCTCCTCTCTTGTGCTGTGGCCCGCGTCCGTGCGGACACGGGCTTGACGACCGCGAAGCCGCGCCGCCCTCCGGCGGCGCTCAGCAACCCGTGCGTCGTCTAACGTCCGTCGTCCGCGACCAGGAACTTGTAGAAGTCACTCTTGGTGGACAGCACCATCCAGGTCTCGTCATCGAAGGTCTCGCCGTAGCTTTCCATGGTCTTGAGGAACTCATAGAAGTTCCGCGCATCCGCCGACTGGTTGTAGGCCTCGGCGTAGATCTCGGTCGCCTCCGCGTCGGCCTGGCCGCGAGTCTCCTCCGCCTTACGGAAAGCTTCCGACTGGATGCTCTTCAGCTCGCGCTCCTTGTCACCACGGATCCGCAAGGCCTCGCCGTCACCTTCGGAGCGGAAACGAGCCGCAATCCGCTGGCGCTCGGCGGTCATCCGCGCGTAGACACTCTCACGCACCTGTTTGACGTAGTTGATGCGCTTGAACTGCACGTCGAGGATCTCGATACCGAAGTCCTCGACCCGCTCCTGCGCGTTGCGCAAGATCTCCTGGCGGATCGCTTCACGGCCGATCTCGATCGGCTCGAGGCCGGAACCAGCTTCGCCTTCGAGCAGCGTTTCATCGCGCACCTCCTCGCGATCGGTGGAGCGGATCAACTCCGCCAGATCGTGGCGGGCCACCGCGTCGCGCGTCTCGCCGTTGAGAATGCCCGACAGCCGTGTCTGGGCGACGGCCTCGTTCTGGAAGCGCTTCAGGAAAACCAGCGGTTCGGTGATCCGCCAGCGGGCGTAGGTGTCGACCAAGATGTTGCGCTTCTCCTTGGTGGGAATCTCGGTCACCTTGCCGTCCCACTCCAGGAAACGCTTGTCGAAATACCGCGCCTTGTCGATGAAGGGTATCCGGAACTTCAGGCCAGGCTCGGTCTTCGGCTCGCCGATCGGCTCACCGAAGCGAGTGATGACGACCTGTTGCCCCTCTTGCACGATATAGGCCGACGAGGCGATGAACACCGCGAGGATCAGA
>JBCCGX010001374.1:0-2533 GCA_039029035.1 Acidobacteriota bacterium
GCCGGAATACGCATCGCCACCGTCGATCTGACCTCGCCCGATACCTACTTCACCCCCTTCCGGGTCGCTCGCGCCGTGGGCATCGAGGTCCAGCCGATCCACTTCGGCTACCGGCTGCGGCCGCTGACCAACCCGCGCTTGCGGGAGCGGCTGGGATCCCAGGGCGTGAATCCCTATCCACACCCCATCGCATGAGCCAGACTGTCGCGCCAGCTCGGGTGCTCGTCTGCGGCGCCGTCTATGGCAGCTCCTACTTGCGCGCCCTGTCGGGGGCCTACGGTGGCAGCGCTCGTGTTGCCGTCGCCGGTATCCTCGGTCGCGGCGGCCCGTCCAGTCGCGGCCACGCGCAACAGCTGCGGGTGCCGTACTACACGGGTCCTGAGGAGATCCCTTCTGGCGCTTGTGACGCCGTTTGCGTCGCCGTCGGCCGCCCCGCGGGTGTCGAGCTGGCTGAGGCCTTCCTGACTCGCGGCCTACCGGTGATCTCCGAGCATCCGCTGCGTGCCGCAGAGGTCGCGGCGCTGCAAAGAACCGCTGCGGCGCATCGAGTGCCATGGCATCTCAACGCCCACTTCGGCGACCTACCCCATGTCGCGCCTTTGATCACAGGCTGCCAACGGCTGATCGCCAGCGACCGTCCGCTGTTCATCAGCTCTACGACCAACCCGCGCACCCTGTACTCACTGGTCGACATCCTGGCCCGTGCCTTGGGCCCCTTCGGCGACCAATCTTGGAACGCCCTCCCCCTGGTCGACGAAGAACAGGATTTTCTGATCACGGTGTCGGGCCCTCTCGCCCGCAGCACCGCTCTGCTCTCCTGCCAACGCACGGTCTCGGCCCACGACGATGGCAGTGCCACCCTCGTCGGCCATCACATCGAGATCGCCTTTCCACAGGGCGTATTAGAGCTGGCGGACACCTACGGTCCGGTCCTCTGGCGCCCCAACCCGGTCAACGGTCCGACCGGAGGGCCTCTGTGGAACGCCTGGCCCGAAGGCACGGCGCCCAATCTCAGCCTCATCCAAGCGCAGCGCGACGCGGCCAACCGCACGGCCGTCGAGCTGCTGTTGCAGCATGCCCACGGCGCACCGCCGCCGGCCCATCAGCAACCCGCGCACCAGCTCGAGGTCGCCGCGACATGGGACCGGATCGTGGAGGCAATCGGTCCACCGATCCTATTGCCGGCTAAGCCCGAGGGACACAGCTAGCTTGTCGCCGCGGCCAGCGCTTCCGACAGGAATGTGAGCTGCAGCCGCATTTGATCGTCGATCGGCATAGCCCGTGGCGTGTCGTCTGCCTTGGCCCGAATGAAGAGAGGCATCTCGGAGACCAGGGTGAAGGGATCGCCGCCGAACGAGCGCACCGTCTCCATCGAGCTCGGACGGAACTTCCCCGCCGTCTCAGGGTCGTCGAGCGCCTCGAAGTGGGCCGCCATGGCGCGGGAGTCCGGGCGGGTGGTGAAGCCTTCGTCGATGCGGTGAAAGCCCTTCTCGCCGCCGCGGTCAATATCGTGGATGGCATAGCCCGCCACTCGCACCTGGCGCCTGAGATTGTCGCGCATCGTGACCGTGCGGTCGGCCCAAGAGCCTTCGATCAGGAACCACGGGCCGGCGGCGTAGGCCATGCCGTGGAAGCTGCCGTGCAGGACATACGGCGCATCCGGCGCCAGAAAGGCCGCGATGGCGCGATTCTCGGGTCGAGCCTCCACGTCGCCCTCGCCGCGGGGAAAACCGAACTCCATGTCGTCACCGGGCAGCTCGCGCACCACGTGCTGCTGGTAGAGCGCCAAGTCGTAGCCCTGGCCGCCACCGGGAAGATCCACCGGCTGGCCGGTCCAGACAGCGTTGCGCGCCTCACCGTCCGGGTTGGCGTGGGGCACCATGCGGAAGCTGAAAGTCGTCAATAGGGGATCGCTGGCCGGCCGGCTGGCGAGATCGGCGGCGAGGCGATCGAGCATCATCGGCCCCACCGGCTCGTCGGCGTGGCAGCCACCGATCAGACTCAAGCGGCTCGGGCCGGCGCCGAAACGGTAGCCCAGAACCTCCCGCCCCTCGCGCGAGGTGCCGATCTCTATCGCGTGGTCTGCCGGCGGACCGTGTTGGCTCAGAATCGCTTCGATTTCGAAACTTGGTACCATGATGTCGTTCCTCGACTCGACGGGTCGTGGCTCAGTTGGAATCGAGCGCCCATCTTACGACGTGCCAGGTACACGTGTCGCCGTTCAGGCCCGACATGCTGCCCTGGTAGGAGGCATCGCCGGCCAGGCGGAGAGAGGGGCCGCTTCCCAGGCATCACGGAAAATCAGCCAAGATCACTCCTCCCGATGAAGCCGACTGCCGAGAGTAGACGACTGGACCGATGGCTCGTGCTGGTGCTGCTGCTTGGCCAGGCCCATGGCCTGGGCGGCCAACAACACCCCCCGGATGGCGCCCGCGATGCAGTCGAGGAAGAGGTCGGTCTACAGATCGAGACCCTGATCCGGCTCAGCGAGAGCCACCGGCAGTCGCACCCGACCCTCGCTCTGTCCTACGCC
>JBCCGX010001375.1:0-2526 GCA_039029035.1 Acidobacteriota bacterium
GCCGGGGTGCGTTCCGGGGGACGAACCGGGGCAAATCTCGTTCACGGGACAAAGGTCTCCCGAGATCGATCGATCCAAGAGCGTGTCGCGCTCGTAATCATCGGTTGAACACCGTCAGTGTACAGGCAGATTGTTGCATTTAGGTGCAATTGTCAACTATGTATCTTGTACAGCAAGATTCGTACCATGACGTTCGACGATTCGCCGAAGGCATCCTGCTGCGCTCCCAGGGGTGGCTGGGCTTGCGCTAGGGACAAGAGGGTTGTGACCCGGGACCCGCGGTCTGAGGAGGCCAGCACTGCACGACCTTCCTCCAAGGGATTTGCTCCAAAAAGTTGAACAAGCACATTCTTTTGGATGCGTTTGGCCGAAGCTTGGCGATACACCGGGCTCCGAGCAGCGGAGAAGGCTGCCGTTTTACGGGTCGCCTCTGCCAAGGTTTTTGAATCCCGGTCTCCTATACAATTTAGCGCCGAGATCGCCGAACAGGAGGCGATGGGCAATGGAGCTCCAGGCAAGCCTGAGCTCCGCGGCATGAATGTGGTTCCGGAGACGGCTCCGGGAAGGAGATATTTAGATGGTAGCGACAACGAGCGCCTCGGCACGGCAGCCTTCGCGCGTGGCCCTGATGGGCTTCGGTCGAATCGGGAGAAATCTGTTTCGCATCCTCTACCGCAGCGAGCACATCCGGGTGGCGGCGATCAACGACCCCGCCGATCCCAAGGCACTCGAGTACCTGCTGCGTTTCGACACCATCCTGGGGCGGTTTCCCGACGAGGTGAGCATTCGCGACGAGCACCTCTACGCCTATGGCCGCCAGGTCCCGGTGATCGCCGGAGACACCCCGCCGTGGGGTGATCTGGGGGTCGACACGGTGATCGAAGCGACCGGTAAGTCGCGCAGTCGCGAAGAGCTCGAGGCGCACCTGGAGCGTGGTGCCAAGCGGGTCATCCTCTGTGCGCCACCCCTCGATCCGCCGGACATCACCGTGGTCGCCGGGGTGAATGACGGCGCGCTCGAACCGGGCCATCAAATCGTTTCCAACGGCTCCTGCACCGCCCACGCCGCTGGGCCGGTGGTCAAGATCCTCAACGAGGCCTTCGGTATCCGGCGCGCCTTCCTCTCCACCGTCCATGCCTACACCAACCAGCAGCGCCTGGCCGATGTGCCGTCGGAGGACAAGCGCCGCGGCCGGGCAGCGGCGCAGAACATCATCCCCCAGGAGACCAACGCGGCCGAGGTACTGATCGGGCTGATGCCCGAGATGGCGGGCAAGCTCAACGCCATGGCGATGAACGTGCCGGTACCCGATGGCTCGGTGGTCGACCTGGTCTGCTGGCACGACAAGCCAGTCACCGAGGAGGCGATCAACGAGGTCGTACGGACCGCTGCGACAAGCCGCTTCGCCGGCATTCTGGACTACGAAGACAACCCGATCGTCTCGACCGATATCTTGCGCGACCCACACTCCGGGACTTTCGACTCCCTGGCCACCATGGCCCAGGGCGGCACGATGTCGAAGACACTCACCTGGTACGACAACGGCTGGGGCTATGCCCACCGTGCGGTCGATCTCATCGAGCGGTTCAGGGCCATGGATCAGGATGCCGCGAAGGAGGTGGCGTGATGGCGACGCGAGTAGGTATCAACGGTTTCGGCCGCATCGGCCGCAGTGTCTTCCGCATCCTCAGTCAGCGTGACGACATCGAAGTGGTGGCGATCAACGATCTCTACGAGAACGAGCAGTTGGCCTACCTCCTGAAGTACGACACGGTGATGGGCGTCTTCTCCGGTACGGTGGAGGTCGAGGGTGACGTGATGACCGTCGACCGCGACGAGATCGCCATGACCTCCTTTCGCGATCCGACCGAAATCCCCTGGGAGGAGATGGGGATCGATGTGGTGGTGGAGTCGACCGGCGTCTTCCGCCGCCGTAAGCAGCTCGAGATGCACCTCGAGGCGGGGGCCAAGAAGGTCCTGCTGACGGTGCCGCCGAAAGACGAGATCGACGCCATGATCGTCATGGGGGTCAACGCCCATCGGCTCGAGCCGGGGCACCGCCTGGTGTCGAACGCTTCCTGCACCACCAACTGCCTGGCACCGATCGCCATGGTGATCGACGAGACCTTCGGACTCGAGGAGGGGCTCATCACCACGGTCCACGCCTATACCAACGGTCAGCGCTTGGCCGACGTGCCCCACCGCGACTTGCGTCGCAGTCGGGCGGCGGCGGAGAACATCATCCCCACCACGACCGGCGCGGCGCGGGCCGTGGGCAAAGTGTTACCGCAACTCGACGGCAAGCTCGATGGCTGTGCCCTGCGGGTTCCGGTGCCCGACGGCTCGATCGTCGATCTGGTCTGCCGAGTGGGCCAGAAGGTCGATCGGGACGAGGTCAACGCGGCGATGCACGCGGCCGCCGACGGGCCGCTGCGCCGAATCATCGAGTACAGCGAGGCGCCGCTGGTCTCCTGCGACATCGTGGGGAATCCGCATTCGGCGATCTTCGATGCCCTGTCGACCACC
>JBCCGX010001376.1:0-2525 GCA_039029035.1 Acidobacteriota bacterium
GACGCGAAGAGCTGCAGCGCGGCGCCGACGTAGCGATCTTCAGGATAGTGGTGCAGCACGTTCGAGGTGTCCCACAGGATCGAAGCGCCGGCCAGGCCGACCATGGCGACGGAGAAGAACGTGCCGAGGTGGAAACCGAAGATGGCGCCGGCGACGATCAGTACGATGGCCAGTAAGCCACCCCAGCGCAGGACGCCGCCGAGAAAGGAGAAATCCTTGCGGGTGTAGAAGGCGATGGCGGTAAGGCCGGCGAAGCCGAGCAGGGTCACCATGGCAGCGCTTTGGATCATCCCGCTGGCCATCTGGTTGGCGATGTAGAGGATCGGCACGAAGATGATGGCCTCTGCGACGACGAAGCCAGCCAGGGCGGCGTATTGGGCGCCGAGTGAGGCCGAGCTGAGGGCGGTTCGGGTGGCGAGCCAGCTGACGACGACGAAGCCGCCGAGGATCAACAGCCAGTTGACCCCCAGCATTGCTGCCGCCATGCGCTCCGCGATGCCGGAGGTGAAGAGGAAGACTTCGATCGCAGCGAAGGCGACGATGGCGCCGAGCAGGTGTTGGTAGGTGCGATTGATGAAGGTCGCTCGCGAGTCGACGCTGAGTGACGAGACCGGCGCGGAGTGTTCGAGCGGGTAGGCATTGGCCATGATCGGGCCTCCTCTAGCTGAGTGAAAGTTCAGTTCTGGAGCACAGGCGGGCTGGTCACGCGGGACCGCGCAACGCCCTGATGGCATCGATAGTATCGGCCCCCCTGATCGGCCGCAAGACGTCTGCTGCAAAGCCCCTTGTTGCACACGGTGGGAATTTCTCTGCCGGGTTCCGTTGTTGATCCCGACGTATCGCCTGTGAATCCGCTGAGCCTTGCAGGGTCCGGCAAGGCTTCGCCACAGGCGCGATCCCGCAGCGGTGCACAGGGCCAACGATCCTCGAATCGCGATAAGAGACTCGTTGGCCTGGCGCAGCTCGAGAGCCCGTGCAAGACCCTACATATCAAGCAAAGGACGAGCTTCATGTCAGATAAAGACCCCTTGGTTCTACCAGTATTGCCGCTGCGGGACATGGTTCTGTTTCCAGGTGTGACCCTGCCGATCGCCGCCGGCCGGCCGGCGACCCTCAAAGCCATCGAGGCGGCTCAGAAGCGGCCGGATTCGTTGATCCTCACCGTGACGCAGCGCCAGAACACGCCCGACGTCACCTTCGACGGGCTCTACACTCTAGGCACGATCGCCCGCATCGACCAGGTGCAGAGATCGCTTTCCGGTGTCCAGGTTCTGCTCCACGGTCGCCAGCGCGGTATGGCGATGCGCTATGACCAACCGGCCGAGGGCTTCCTGCGTGCAGTGGTCCGGCAGGTCGACGACATGCTCCCCACGGCGGTGGACGACCCGGCCTTCGTAGCGCTGCACCGCGAGGCCTTGACCCGCGCCACCGAGCTCGGCCAGAAATCGGGCCTCGGCGACGAGGCGATTCGCCAGGTACTCGGTGGTATCACCGATCCCGGCCGTCTGGCCGATCTGGTCGCCGGTTACCTCGATATCTCGATCGAAGAGCGCCAGAATTTGCTCGAGACTCTATCGGTCGAAGAGCGCCTGCGGCGGGTGCTGATCCACGTCCAGCGGCAGCTGGAGATCGCCGAAGCCCAGGCCAACCTCAAGAACAAGGTGCAGGAGGAGCTCGGCGACCGGCAGAAGGAGATCTTCCTTCGCGAACAGCTCAAGGCGATCCAGGACGAGCTGTCGGAAGGCGATGACGAAGATGAGCTGACAGAGCTGACTGCCAAGCTCCAGGCGCTCGACCTGCCGCCCGAAGGGCGCAAGGAAGTCGACCGTGAGCTGCGTCGTCTGGGCCGCTTTGGCCGCGAGGCGATGGAAGGGCAAGTGGTCCGCACCTTCCTCGAGACGGTGGCCGAGCTACCGTGGTCGGAGCGCAGCGAGGAGCGTCTCGATCAGCAGGAAGCGGCGGGGATCCTCGACGAAGACCATTACGGTCTGGAAGAGGTCAAGGACCGCATCCTGGAGTTCCTGGCCGTGCGCCAGCTGCGTATGGAAGCCGAAGAGCGGGAGAGGGTCGAAGCGGAGAAAGCGCTGGTCGCGGAAGCGCTTGCCGCGGAAGCGCTTGCCGCGGAGGCGCTTGCCGCGGAGGCGGAGGCCGCGGAGATCCAAGACAGCGAAGACACCGCAGTCAGCGAAGCCAGCGAGTCATCCATGGCGGCAGACGCAGCCGGCGAGGCAACCGAAACGACGGTGACGGAGCCGGAGGCCGACGCGGCGCGGGCTGCCGAAGAAGCACAGACTGCCGAAGGGACACAGACCGTGGCGGCCGACGAGGTGCCGGACACGGCCAACGAAACCGCCGCGGAAGCCGAGGCCGAGCCGCGAAAGGTTGATCCGGAGGACGCGACCGCCAAGGCGCCGATCCTCTTGTTTGTCGGCCCTCCGGGCGTCGGCAAGACTTCCCTGGCCAAGTCGATCGCACGCGCCATGGGGCGCAAGTACGTCCGCATCTCCCTCGGTGGTGCCCGCGAC
>JBCCGX010001377.1:0-2524 GCA_039029035.1 Acidobacteriota bacterium
AGCAGCCAGGATGGCGCAGCGCAGGTTCCGCAGGCCCAGGATGGCACGGGGACAGAGAGCACCAGGGATTTCTGGCCCGGCTTGCGGCGGGCGCTGGCCCTCTTCGTCTTCCTGTGTGTCGTCGCCCTGGTGCTCTTGATCGGCACGGTCATTTTCTTGCTGTGGCGGGCCAAGCAATTGGTGGCCACTGCGGTCACGCCGGATCTACCGAAGCTCGAACAACTGGTGGAGCAACTCCGGACGAAGCATCCGGCCCTGAGCACCGAAGCCCTGACCAAGAAGATCATCCTGCGCCAGGCCAACCGAGCTGGGCTGGTGGGTTTGGCAACCGGCATCGGCGGCCTACCGGCTCTGCCCCTGGCGATCCCGATCGACATCGCCTTCACGGTGAAGCTGCAATCGAACCTGGTACACCTGCTCCGGATCGTGCACAGCAACGCCCACAGCAATCGCAGTGCCGAGGAGGTCTCGGAGTCCAGCCTCTGGCTGATCACCAGCGGCAGTCACGAGCTGACCGCTGCTTCGGGGGTCATGGTGCGGGACCTGCTGGTGAAGTACCTTTCGAAGTCACTGCTCAAGTTCTTGCCGCTGATCGGTGGTCTGGTGGGCTTCGCCCTCAACTGGCTCTCGACCCAGGCTCTGGGTCGATTGACCCTCAAGTGGTTGAATCAGCCGCCGACCGCACCGAAGACTCCGGCCTGATCGGGCCGCTAGCGCACGCAGCCTCAATCGTCGCGCACGACCGGCCTTCGCCGAGCCCGTGGCGCCTCAACCGAGCTCCAGCAGAGCGCTGGCGGCGACCAGACGCCCTTGCTGGCGTTCCTCGATCCAGCAGAACACCTCACCACCATAGAGATGGCGCATGGAGTGGACCACCTCGGCCGGCGGTCGGACCGGAATCCAACCCTCGGCGTCAGCGGTCTCCTGCACGGCGTGGGTGCTGGCCCCGCCACGGGTGAGGAGCACCAGTCGGTGGCGCCCCTCGGCGGCCTGGAACTGCCAGCTGTCCGGGCCGAGTCGACGTGTGGCGAGACGCCGCAAGGTCCCCCCGGCCGGCATCGCCACGCGATCGAGGGTGTCCGCAGCAGGGTCCCAGCGCCAGGTTGGCCCGAGGTCGGCGCGCTGCAGGATGGGGCGAAGCTCAGCGTCAGTCAAGCCACGGGGCAGCGGGTAGACTGTCGCACCGGGCTCGACAAACGGTGGAGCCAACGCATCGCTCAGGCCCCAGTGGTAGACCTGAGCGAGGGTGGTGCCCAAGGCATTGCGCACCATATCGGGCTGGCCGATGACGAAGAGCCGTTCATCAGGCGCACCGCGTACCTCGAGTAAGCGACCCTGCAGGGTCTTGGTGATCCGGCCAGCCTCGGCATACACCCGGGTATAGGCGATCAACCCGAGCCAGTAGGCCGTACCGAGCGCTCCCAACAGCAGCGCGACGACGGCTTCTTGGGTCCACCTCGTCCGTCGGGTGGCGATCCAGGGCGCCAACAGCCGCGCCGCGGCGACGAACGCCAGCCCGAGCCCGATCGAGGTCAGGTACCAATATCGACCGTTGCCCGGGGCCACCCGAGCAAAGGAGAACGGTGCCTGCGAGGCGACGACCCACACCAGGCCGAAGAACCACAGGAGTGCCGTGGCGCCACCGCGGCGGGTGGCCCAGCCACTGATCACCACGACCGCCGACACGACCAGCACGGTGGCGAAGATCGACGTCTGGCGGGTGAAATCAGGCACGACCAAATAAGCCAGCCCTTCGACCAGGCCTTGGCCGAGGCGGAGGATCTCGGCCGCCAGCCAACGCTGGCGAAACCCCTCGTAGCCCGCCACGACTTGACCGAGGGCGGCTTGGCGAACGATGAAGTAGAGCACCAGGACGGCGAGGAAAGCCACCGCGGGCCGTAGGGCCAGGAACAGGCTACCCCAGAGCTCCCTCCACCACGGTCTCCGCGGTTCGCCCTCCGCGGCCTCGGCGAATCGATCCGCCAGCCATTCGCGCCCCATGATCAACCCCGGCAGGATGACGACCTGCTCGTAGCAGCCGAGGGCGAGGGCGAAACAAGCCAGAGACCCGGCCAGGGTCCAGGCCTCGCGTCGCTTTCGATAGTGCTCGTAGAGCAGCAGAGACACCAGCAGGAAGGTGGTGCTGAACAGGGTGGCGAAGCCAGCGACGAAAAGCACCGCGTTGGGATGCAGCGGGTAGACGGCGAAGATCAGCGCCGTACCGTAGGCCGCCGCGCGGCTGCCACCGCTCCACAGCCCCGCCAGGCGATGCACCAGCCCCACGTTGAGCAGGTGGACAGCAAGATGGGTCACCAGGTAGCCCGTCGGCTGCATTCCCCAAAACAACGTCTCTAGATGCAACAAGAACGCCGCCACCGGACGGTAGAACTTGACGAACGAGATCTCGAGCAGCGGTCCGGTGAGATGAGCCCAGGTGGCTTCGCCGAGGGAGCTGGCGGTGAGCCAGCGCAGGACGAAAAAATCTTCACTGACAAAGTAGCGCCCCAGTCCCGGACCGAAGCCC
>JBCCGX010001378.1:0-2517 GCA_039029035.1 Acidobacteriota bacterium
TGTCGAGCTCCGAGTCGCCACGGTTTTGCAGCATCGCGTTGACAGTCAGGAACGACTTGCCGTTGCTATAGGTCTTGACTCGCGCCTGGCGGATCTCGAGCTCCAGATCCAGGCCGGTTGAACCAGGGTCGAGGGTGACCGGGATGTCGAGCTCACTCGGCACGGCGACCGCTTCGGTGGCCGACAAGGGCTCGGAGGACGAGCCCTCTGCCGCGACCGGCGGCGAATCGGCGAGGGGCGCCTCCGGCCGTGGCGCTGAGCGCCACAACAACGTGCCACCGAGGACGATGGCCAGCACCAGGGCAGACATCGCTGCGCCGATCAACGTCTTGGAGCGCGCCGCGGCGTGGGTCAGAGAGGGTTGCTGTTCCAGGCGATTGAGCACCTCGAAGGATGCCTCGTGCTGCGGATCGAGCTCTAGGCATTCGCGCGCCAACGCTTCGGCGCGGTCGCGGTCGGCAAAGTCGCGCCTGGCGATCCAGCGGTCGGCGTGGGCGGTCGCCAGGGTATGCAGCCAATCGAGTCGTCGCGGGGCCAACGCCGTGGCCTCACCGAGCTCGGTGATGGCGTCGTCGAGCCGCTGGTGCTCGAGGAAGCCCTTGCCGCGTACGAAGTGATCTTCCGCCGCCTTGTCCACCGCGCTGAGATCCTCTTCGCTCAGGCCGATCTCCAGCGCAATCTCGCGCAGCTCCTCTTCCGAAGGCACCGCACGGCGCTCTTCCTTCAGCGCCATGACCCGCTGCAGGTAGGCGTCCATTACGTTCGGATTTGTTTCAGGCATCGGGCGGAGTCTGACACAACCGTTCCATCGGCTCAAAATCGGCAGAGAAAGCGACGCGCTCTGCCGTTGACCCTCCGGTTGGCGGCTCCGTACACTGAAGGTCAGCTCAGCGTGAGGAGGCTCCCGATGCAAGAGAAAAGATCGATCGGACCGACGATGGCCGCTCTGCTCCTGGCGATCACGCCAGCCGCTGCCTGGCCGCAGGAGGCGCCCGCGTCGCCAGCCAGGCCACAGATGCCGGTCGCCACCGATCGCAAGGTCGACATCGGGGGTCGCGAGCTGGCCTACCGCTGCGAGGGTGAGGGCAGCCCGACGGTGGTGATCGAGACCGGGCTGGGCGACCCCGGGGTCTCGTGGCTCGGCCTCCTGCCGCGCCTCGCCGAGCACACTCAGGCGTGCCTCTACTCCCGGGCCGGGCTCGGCGAGAGCGATCCACCGCGCCCGGGGCCGCGGGCCGTGGAACACGTGGTGGAAGAGCTACAGGCCTTGTTGGTCGCCGCCGGCATCGGCGGACCCTATGTCTTGGTGGGCCACTCCCTCGGCGGCGTGCACGTCCGTGCCTACACCGCCCGATTTCCCGAAGACGTCGTCGGCATGGTGCTGCTCGACAGCTCGCACGAAGAGATGGCCGCCTTGGCTGAAGCCATCGCACCCCCTTCGTTGGCGGAGTATCGCGAAGCGACGCGGCAGCTCAGGGCGCAGCGACCTGTGGAGGGCATCGTCGATCTTGGCGACTATCTCGCCGCCGTCGGCAGGCCCCAGCGCCTCGGCAATATCCCGCTGATCGTCATGAGCTCCACTGAGCGGCCCGATCCGTCGGCGATGCTCGCACGGATGCCGAAAAACATTCAGCAGCTCTACGAGGCCAACCGAGAGACGATCGAGAGTTCCACCGCCGCCTCCAGGGTGCTGATGCGGCACCTGGTGCGCGATCTGGCCGTGCTATCGAGCCAGGGTCGTTACGTCGAGGTCGAAGACGCCGGGCACTTCATCCATCGCGACCAGCCGGATCGGGTGCTCGAGGCGATTCGTGAGGTGGTGGAGGCCGCTCGGTCAGTGCCCGCTCCAGGGCGGTAGCAAGCTTCGCGTGCCCCGAGGGTCGCAGATGGGGATCGAGGCGGAAGAAGTCGTCGCGTGTGAGGACTGACTCCAGTGGCAAGAAGTGCATCCGTTGGCGTAGATCCTCGTACTCCGCGCCTTCCAGTAGGCGTTGCATTTCGCCAACGATGTTGAAAGTCGAGTCCATCCACGGATCGACCTGCAAGAAGACGATCGGCAAGCCCTCCAAAGCCTCGGACGCCGCCAGGATCTCGAGGCAAGCGTCGGCCACTGTGGCCGGGCTCGCGGCGTCGAGCTCGGGGTGGTAGGAGGATCGGTCGAGAAACGCTGCGAGATAGTCGAGGGGCCGGTAGCGGGTCTGGCGTTGGAACTCGGCCACATGCTGCTCGAAGACCTCGCGCGTTGTCGTCTCCAGGGCGTCGCCGCCGTCCAAGAAGGCGCGGTTCTCCTCGAAGTCGTTGAGGAAGTATTGGATCACCACCGCCTGCGTCTGGCTCGTGTCGAGGCGCTCTAGCAGCAGCATCTGGCGGGCCGTGCCGTAGGACGACATCGCCGCGTTGAGCACTGTGAACCCGGTGTTGCTCTCCAGCACCTCTGGGAAGGACTCATCCTGATCCACCCCCCAGCCGAGGGCGTAGGAGTCCCCGAGCACGATGACGTCTGGCTGCGCGAGGGAA
>JBCCGX010001379.1:0-2514 GCA_039029035.1 Acidobacteriota bacterium
GGCAGGCAATCGGCCGGTAGCCGAGCAAGGCCCTGAGGGTCGTCGTCAGGTAGGTGAGATGACCCTTTCGCGGGTTGGCGTTGACTGCCGGCACGACGGCGCCCGACAAGCCGGCCGAAGCGATGTTGATCCCGTAGCGCCGCTCGCCCGCTGCAGTGTCGATGCACAGCGCGTCAATCGGGCGAGGTTGGGCCGTTATCACGCGTTGCAGAGCTGCCGCCGGTCGCGCCGCCAGGTCGAGGCTGCGGGCGAGGTCCGAGCCGGTGCCGGCCGGCACCAGGCCGAAGGCAACGCGCTCTCCGAGGCCGGCGGTCAGGAGGGCGTTCACCACCAGATGAGCGGTCCCATCTCCGCCCACGGCGAGGACTCGCTCGACGCCCTCTTGTAGGCGTCCATCGAGCTCGGCGCGACCGGTTGTAGCGTCGTCGGCCTGGATCTTCGTGGCGTTCGCCAGCTCGGGTGCCAGACGACGCAACTGTGCCCACACTTGGCCGGCCCGTCTACCACCCGCGGTGGGGTTGACGACGACGACGGTGCGGGGTCCTGTCAAGCTCAAGATCTCGGGTCCTCGCCCTCCGGTTCAGGTCGTACCCCGGCCAGGGTCCAGCCGCGCGCGGCGCGGTGGAGGCGTTCGACCTCCTGGTCCCACGCCTCGAAGGACCAGCCCCGTTCTTCGCAGATCGGCTTGCGCAGCCGAGGGAGAAGCTCCGCCAGTTGGGCTGGGCTCCACATGCCGACGCGCACCCGCCGCAGCAACAGGTCGGATAGATGCAGCACCGCGCCGAGACGCAGGTGGGCCCGTACCTCGGCGATGCAAAGGTCCGAGTCGTCGAGCAGCGGATCGAGGTCTCGCTCGTCGTCGGTCAGGGCGCAGGCCGTCCATCCCAGGGCGCCCAGCCGCCGAGCGATGCCCCCGGCGACGTCGGGCTCCATCGCCTCGGCCCGCTGCAGGCGCCGGGCGACGTCGGGCGGCGCCAGGCCGACCAGGGGTGTGCCGGCGGTGACGCAGGGCGCGGCGATGGCGGAACGCTCCGCCGGCAGCAGGGTGAGCGTCCGGTCGACGACCTTCTCAGCCATCGCTCGCCAGGTCGTGAGCTTGCCACCCGCCACCGAGAGCAGGCCTTCCTCGTGCCAGATCGCCTCCTCGCGACTCGCTTTCGACGGATCGTCGAGCCCGTGGCCCAGCACCGGCCGCAGGCCGGCGAAGCTGCCGACGATGTCGTCGCGCCCGAGGCTACGGCTCGGGAAGGCCGCGGCCGTGGCGCGCAGCAGGTAGTCGACTTCCCCGGCGGTCGGTCGCGGGTCGTCGAGCCCGCCATCGTGGAACAGGTCGGTGGTGCCGACGAGGACGCCTTCCGGGTGGGGAATGAAGAACACCGGCCGCTGGTCGTCGGGGGCGCGGCAGGTCACCGCGTCGCCTAGGGGCAGCCTGTCGGCTGAAAAAATCAGGTGCGAGCCGCGCGACGGCCGCAAGTGCTGGCCGTCGAACCCCAGCTGGTGGCGCACCCGGTCGACCCACACCCCGGCGGCATTGATCACCAGCCTTGCTTCGACCGCATGGGTCTTGCCGCTTTCGAGATCGCGCACGACGAGGCCACGCAGGGTCCCCCCGGCCTGGCGCATCGCCTCCTCCGGCTCGGCCCGGGTGAGGAGGGTGCCGCCGTAACCCATCGCGGTCGCGGCCACCGCCAGGGTGAGCCGGGCGTCGTCGACCCTGGCATCGACGTAGGACAGTCCGCGCTCGAGGTTGTCCTGGGCGAGGTCCGGCACGCGCTCGGCCAGCGCCTGGTGGCTGAGGCGGGTGTGCTTCTCGGGCCCGCGGGTGAGGCGATCGTAGACCGAGAGCCCCAGCTCCACTGTCCAGGCGGGTGTCTTGTCGCCGCGGTAGGCCGGGTAGATCCAGCGCTGTGGTGTCACCAGGTGTGGGTTCAGCTGAATCTGCAGATCGCGCTCGCGGCACGACTCGCGGGTGACGCCGAACTGCAACTGCTTCAGGTACCGCAGACCGCCGTGGATCAGTTTGGAGGAGCGCGACGACGTTCCGCTGGCGATGTCCCCGCGCTCGATCAGCAGGGCGCGTAAGCCGCGCTGGGCGGCGTCGAGCAAGATGCCGCAGCCGGTGATACCGCCGCCCAGGATCACCAGGTCGAACGGTTGATCGAGCACCGACAGGGCCTGCTGCCGCCAGGCGGGGTGGAACATCTAAGGCGACTGGCCTTCCAGCCGGTCCGTGCGATCGAGCAGGACCTGAGGATTCAAGACGCCGTGCGGATCGAGCTCTTGGGCGGCGCGATGCAACACCCGCCAGCCGTCCTCGCCGGTCTCCTGGGGGAGCCAGGGCGCATGCCAGGCACCGACGCCGTGGTGGTGGCTCAGGGTGCCTCCGGCGGCGACGATGGCGTCGTTGGCGCGACGCTTCAGCCGCGCCCAGCGAGCGATGGCCTCGTCGGGATCGCGCGGGCAGCGAAAGAAGAAGGTGAAGTAGAGCGAGGCGCCGTCACGGTAGGGGTGGGA
>JBCCGX010001380.1:0-2511 GCA_039029035.1 Acidobacteriota bacterium
ATGGATTTGCCGGCGGGCTCGGCCTACCTCTTCACCGGCCGCACCTACCATTCCGCCGGCAACAACCGCTCCGACGTCATCCGCCGCCTGCTGATCTACAACTACGGCCACAAGTGGATGCGGATCTGGCAGACCTACGAGCCCTCCGAAGCCCTGCTGGCGACGGCGCAAACACCGATGCGGCGCCAGCTCTTCGGCCTCACCGACCCCTACGGCCTCGACAACGCCGAGTGGCCGGCAGCCTGAGGCGGGCACGAAGGATGGGATTCGCCAGCGACGAGCAACGCCTCTTCTTCGAGGCCAACGGCTACCTGCTGCTCGAGGGCGCCCTGAGCGCCGATGAAGTTGCCAGTCTACGACGCGCCTGCGATGCCGCCGAGGCCGCCTGGCGTGCCGACGACAGCCGGCCGGGCTGCCGCATCCCGGAGTTCCTCGAGATCGAAGCGATCCTCGAATACGGCCCGGCCTTTCGTGATCTTCTCATCCATCCCAGGATCTTCCCCCTGGTGCGGGAGGCGGTCGGCACCGACATCGGCCTGCTCGATCATGCTTACTACGTTACCCCGCCGGGTGGCCGCCTCGGCCGAGGTGCCTGGCACCGTGACGTACGCACCCCCGGCGTCTACCATCCGCGCTCGACGGTCATGGTGCGGGCGATGATCACCCTCGAAGACATCGCCGAGGACGGCGGCGCCACCCTGGTGCTGCCCGGTTCCCACCGCTTCACCGACGACGTCACCGTGCCCGAGGCCGAGCGCCCGGAAGAGATGCCTGGCGCCGTCACCCTCAGCTGCCGCGCCGGCGCGGCCTACTTCTTCAACGGCAACTTGTGGCACGCCCCGAGCCACAACCGCAGCGAAGTGACCCGGCGCGTCGTGCTGTTCAACTACGGCCACAAATGGATGCGGATGTGGAAGGGCCACGAACCCTCCCCAGAGCTTGCCGCCAGCGCCGACACCCCCATGCTGCGCCAGCTCCTCGGCCTCACCGGCGCCTACTACGGCGAGGATGCTGAGTTGGAAACGGTTGAATTTTCTTGACGGGCTCGAGCGAATCCGATCGAAAGAAATCGACTCAACTGGACGCAAGACCATGCCCCAACCCACAGACCGCAAACTAAAGGACATCGCCAAGACCCTCGAATCGGTGGCATCCCGGTTGCAGCAAGGGGCCGCGAGCGGCGACGAAGCGGCGGCCACTTTGCGCCGCCAGGCGAATTCTCTGCGTGCCCTGGCCGGGAAGTAACGTTCGCAGTCAACTCTTCGCTGCAACGGAGCCCAGGCCGTAGAACGACAAGGCCTGGGTGCTGTTGCCGACCCAGAAGGGCCAGCGATGAGCGAGCTCGAAAAAACCTTCGACCGGCCAGGCGAAGAATCTGCGCCGGAATAGGAGCTCGCCGGAGTCGATGTCGACGATGAGAAGCTCGTTGGTGTCGGATAAGGCAAAGGCATAGATACTGCCCAGGATCTGCAGGCTGTCGTGCAGCCAGCGGGACTCGACCTTGTAACGCTGCGTTGTCGTGCCGTCCGCGGCGAGAGCCATCAAAGCCCCTCGAGGGCTGTCGGTGAAGTAGATGCACCCCGCCGCGTCGGCCCGCGCACCGTGGCAGCCGACGAAGCCCCGAGTCAGTTCCCGGTAAGCGCCAGACGCCAGCTCGAAGGTGCCGATAGCGCCTTGGATCAAGGTCGAGACGACGATGCGCCGGCCGGTGTCGATGGGAAACGCCGCATTGACGTGGGTCGTCTGCAGATCGTCAGGGATGTAGTGCTGCCGCAGGTCTCGCTCCGGCTTTAGGGCAAAGCCCTCGCCGTAGAGCTCCGCTGGCAGGCGTAGGCTGCGCTGCACCCGGCCGGTCTCGACATCGACCACGAGCACGGCATCCGACGCCGAGCAGGACAGCATCGCCCGGCGTGGGCCAAGCGCCTCGACGGTGTGCAACGCAGCCAGGTGCGGGTGCTCGATGCGCTGGGTGACCGTGTAGCGTTGCTTCACCCGTCGTAAACGCAGGATGGAACGGTCGAGCCGCCAGACTTCCAGGCGATGCTCGAAACCGACCCACAAGGTTCGATCATCGATCAGGACCGCGTGCTGGATCTTGTCGCGGTGCTTGATGCAGCCCAGGGGCTCGACCCGCCGAACGGTGCCACCCTCGCCGTAGACGCGGAAGAAGCTCAACGCACCGCTATAGATCTGCCGGCACGGCGGCAGACTCTCGAAGGGCGGCCGATCGCGCAGCCTCTCCGGTGCCGCGAAACGCCGTTTCAGGAAATCGACCGAGCAGCGTTCCAGGTCGACTCGGCGGCTCGAATGGGTGAGCAGCAGGGTCCCTAGGATCGGCGAGGAGTGGGTGGGCATCGAGGCCAGATAGACTAGAGCCATGGGTGCCATCTGGCAAGATCTCCGCTTCGCCTGGCGCGGTCATACGCGACACCCCGCCTTCGCTCTGGTGGCGGTCGCCACTCTGGCCGTCGCCATCGGCTTCAACTCGGCGGTCTTCAGTCTCGTCAATGC
>JBCCGX010001381.1:0-2507 GCA_039029035.1 Acidobacteriota bacterium
ACCTCGAGCCTCGACTCGGAGAGCGAAGCGATGATCCAGGACGGTCTCGAGCGCCTGCGCCGCGGTCGCACGACCTTTGTCATCGCCCATCGCCTGTCGACCATCCAGAGCGCCGATCAGATCCTGGTGCTCGAAGACGGGCAGATCGTCGAGCGGGGTACGCACCACGAGCTGCTCGAGCTCGAAGGTCGCTACCGCGAGCTTTACGATAAACAGTACAAGCTCGAGAAGAATCGGTTCATCAATCCCGGCGAAGAATTCAGTCGAGCGCCGGAGGCGATCGAGGCGAACGAGTCGGAAGATGGTGAATCCGAGTCCTCTCGGTCGTCGCTGCTCGCCTCACCCTAGCCTGTCGTGCACGAGCCAAGGAACGGGGGGGATCCTTCGGCGGACCCTCCTCCGCTGCGCCAACCGATCGACAACGTCGCTCAAGCCACGCCGGCGCCCGAGCATCGGCGGCCATCTCTGCGGCGACGCGGGCTGGCGCCCTTGCTCTACTTGCTCACCTGGGTCACGACGACCCTGGTCGGCGGCTTCAGCTATGCCGCCGCGGTGATGACCGTCTTGACCTTGCACGAGCTCGGTCACTACCTTCAGGCGCGCCACAACGGGATCCCTGCCAGCCTTCCTTTCTTCATTCCGATCCCGTTGCCGCCCTTCGGCACCATGGGCGCCGTCATCGCCATGCGCTCTCACAGCGCCGGTTCCCGCGCGCTCTTCGATCTGGCGATCACTGGCCCTCTCGCCGGGCTGGTTCCGGCCCTGCTGTTCTCCGCCATCGGCCTACAGCTCTCCGAGGTCCAGCCGATCGAGACGACCGAAGAAAGCTTCGTCTCCCTCGGTACGCCGCTGGTCTTTCAGTGGCTCACATCTTTGAGCTTTGGCTCCATTCCCGAAGGCCACACCCTGGTGCTCCATCCGATCGCCTTCGCCGGTTGGGTCGGCATCTTTATCACTGCGCTCAATCTACTACCCATCGGCCAGTTCGACGGTGGGCACATCTTCTATACTCTGCTACCGCATCGAGCCTACTTCGTTTCGCTAACCTTGGTTTCGACAGGTATCGTGGCCATCATCGCCGACGGTTTCTCCGGTTGGGAGATCGGCGTCTGGCCATGGAGCCTGATGATCGCCATCATTCTGTTGCTCGGCGTGCGGCACCCTCCGACGGCCGACATCGACGCACCTTTGGATTGGCGTCGACGTCTCCTCGGTGTCGCGACACTGCTCTTCGTCCTCATCGGCTTCACCCCCCGCCCCTTCCCCTAATCCAACGATTCCGGAGCAATCTTGGCCAGACAACTCCCCGACCCGAGCTCGCCCGCCCCATCGATTCGTTCCTTCGTTCTGCTCGCCTCGCTCCTGCTGGTTCCAGCCTTCGCGGAGCAGCCGGTCAATGCCGGTGCTCCCACACTGGCTGACTACCTGCCCACCGATGTGCGATTCGATCCGGCGATCCCCACGCCGAGCTCGGTTCTCGGCTTCGAGGTCGGCGAGTGGCACGTGCGACACGATCAGCTGGTCGCCTACATGCACCGCATCGCGGAAAGCTCGGATCGGGTGCGGATCGAAACCACGGGGCGCACCCACGAGGGACGCCAGCTGCTCATCCTCACGGTGTCGGATCCGGCCAACCTGGAGCGGCTCGAGGTCCTGCGCCAGGCCCACCTGCAGTTGAGCGACCCAACGACCACCGACACCCTCGAGACTGCTGACATGCCGGTGGTGGTCAACCTCGGCTACAGCGTGCACGGCAACGAGGCCTCGGGCTCCAACGCCTCGTTGCTCACGGCGTACTTCCTTGCCGCAGCCCAGGGCGAGTGGATCGAGCGCCTGCTGCGAGAGAGTATCGTGCTCATCGACCCCTCACTCAATCCCGACGGTTTGGCCCGTTTCGCCGGCTGGGCGAACATGCATCGCGGGCGTGTGCTGGTCGCCGACCCTGAGCATCGCGAGCACCGGGAAGGTTGGCCCAACGGCCGCACCAACCACTACTGGTTCGACCTCAACCGTGATTGGCTCCTGGCGCAACACCCCGAGACCTGGGCCCGGCTCGAGCAATTCCACCGCTGGCGCCCCAACGTTCTGATCGACGGCCACGAGATGGGCTCGGAGCAGACCTATTTCTTCCAGCCCGGCGTACCGATCCGCAAGAACCCACTGACCCCGGAACGCAACGTGACCTTGACCGGGGAAATCGCGCAGTACCACGCCGAGGCCTTGGATGCGATCGGCAGCCTCTACTACAGCGAAGAGACCTTCGACGACTTTTACTATGGCAAGGGCTCGACCTACCCCGATATCCACGGCGCGATCGGCATCCTCTTCGAGCAGGCCAGTGTGCGCGGCCACCTGCGCCAGACGCCGCACGGCGAGATCTCTTTCCCCTTTGCCATCCACAATCAATTCCAAACCACACTCTCGACCCTGCGAGCAGCGCTCGACAAGCGCCGCGAGCTACTCGACTACCAACGAGACTTCTACACCTCGGCCTATCGCCGCGCTGC
>JBCCGX010001382.1:0-2507 GCA_039029035.1 Acidobacteriota bacterium
GAAGAGACGCCGGATCCTGCGGCGTCGGGACTGGGCACGACTCAGGATGCCGCATCGAGCGAAGTCCTACCACCGGTGAGCTTCGCCACACCGGACTCACAGACCAGCGACGCGGCGCCGCGCGGAGCCCAAGGAGCCCTCCCTCTCTCCCCGGTCGCCACCCAACCGATCAAGATCCCGTCGGAGCTCAGCCCTCCCGCGGTGGGCCCCGCGGCGACAGGCCCTGCGGTGACCGACCCTGCAGCCACCGATTCGAGCTGGTCGGCCTCGTCCCAAGCTTCGTTCGCTGACGTCGAGCCACCCCGCGACGGTACCGACTCGGCCCCAGGCTCCGCCCCAGCACCCGGCACCGCCCCGAGATCTTTCCTCGCCGAGCAGCCCACAAGCGACGTTGCCCTACCGCCCGAGCCGACCCCGGCCGAGCCCGCGATGGCCGCACCGGTCGAGACCGCCCCATCCGAGCCAGTTGTTCCGCCGAGCCCGAACGTCGCGGCAGCGAGACCCAGCGACCCCGCAGTGGCAAGCTCGGACGAGAGCTTCCTCCGGCGCTCGATCCTGCTCTTCCTGCTGGCTCTCGTCGTAGGCACCGTGGTCTACTTCCTCTTCTTGCGTCCGGATAACCGCGAAGTTCCGATCGTCGATGTGGCGCCGACCGAGGTACCCATGCTGGCCGACCCGACCGCCGAAACCGCGGCGCCGCCGGGAACTGAAACCCCGGGAGCAGGGGAGACGCCTGCTGCCGTAGAACCGTCTGGCATCGAGGCGCCCAGCGCTGGAGCGCCCCAGGAGACCGCCCCACAAGAAACAACGACCCAGCAAACGGCACCACAGGAAGCGACACCACTGCAGACCCAGCAGACGGCACCGGCGAATGAGGGGACCCCAGCGCCGATCGAAACGCCGGCGGCCGATCTGGCGACCGCCACGGCGGAGGTCGAGAGCCTGATCGAGGCCTGGGCCGCCGCCTGGTCAAAGCAAGACCCGGAGGCCTTCATCGCTTGCTACGCGCCGGACTACAGCCCCCCGGGGCTCACCCACGAGCAATGGCGCCAGCAGCGTCGCGCACGGATCCGGGCCCCCGCGAGCATTCGGGTGCAGGCGAAGAATCTCGAAATCGAAATGGTCGACGCCAACAACGCCAAGGTGGTCCTCTACCAGGACTACGAGACCGACACCAAGCGCCTCTTCACCTGGAAGACGATGGATGTCTCGCGCCTGGCAGACGGCTGGCGGATCACTTCAGTGAGGTCCGGCCGATGAGAATTCTGGTCATCGATGACGCCGCCGACATCCGGCTCTTCGTCTCCGCGGTGCTGGAGGGCGCGGGCCACGAGGTGCTGGCCGCCGCCGATCCGATGAAGGGCATCTCGCTGCTCACTATCGCCGATGTCGATGCTTTGGTTCTCGATGTGATGATGCCTCGCTTCACCGGCTTCGAGCTGCTCGAGATCCTGCGCCGGGATGCGCGCAACCGCATGCTGCCGGTGCTCCTCCTCTCGTCTCTCAGTGAAACGAAGGAGCGCGTGAAGGGCATGCGTTTGGGTGCCACCGACTTTCTCCCCAAGCCGTTCGACCCCGACGAGCTGGTGGTGCGTATCGAGAGGATGGTGAGCCACCATCCGGTGTCGGCCGGTGGGCTGGTCGGAGATCTCGACGAGACCGGGCTGATCCGGGTCTTGCAAGGCCTCGAGCAAGAAGAGCGCAACGGCATGATGCGTCTGGTCAGCCCGGATCGCCACGGCTGGATCGAGCTGTCCGGTGGTCGCCTGGTCGCGGCCCGCTACGGCCTGCTGCAAGGCCCCGAGGCCATGTTCCAGATGATCCTGCTTCAGTCCAGTCGCTTCAGCTTCGAGCCCAACCTGCAGACCGAAGCCCCCTCCGGCGAGCCCGACGACGCGCTCGATATCTCGCGCCTGGCCTTGAAGACGGCCCACATGGAGGACGAGCTCAAAACCTATTCCGACGAGCTCCCGGCCGACGACGCCGGTCTCTTCGTCGTCCGCGATCTGAGCACCGGCGCCCACCCAGCGCGCGATCTGCCCTTCGGCGAGATCTACGAACGGATCGACACCCTGCCCGGGGTGACGATCGCCGAGCTCATCGCCCACGAGTTCGCCGCTGCCATCACCATCCGGCTATCCGTCGCCGTCTTGGCTCGCGCCGCAGTGATCGAGGCGGTGATCGAAGGGGCGAGCTCCATCACCGGTGGCGAGCCGAACTGACGACCCATCACGTTCTCACCTGGGGTTCAAACCCCAGGCTACGTTCTGCTGTCCCGTCGGGACAAGAGCCCCAGAGGGGCGCGAGGCCGTAGCCTGGGCTTTCAATCCCAGGTACCGCCGACGTTCCCTGCCTCACAGTAGCCCAAAAACCCTGCCCGCCAGGGGACGTAGACTCTGCTGATGCTCTCCACGGTTGATTTGTCTTTCAGGCGGCGTGCCCTGACCGAAGCCGCGCGCTACGGCTCGGACCCTTGGGTCTTCGTTCGCGAGCTGCTGCAGAACGCC
>JBCCGX010001383.1:0-2507 GCA_039029035.1 Acidobacteriota bacterium
CCACCATACGTCGACCCGCTATCGCTCGCTGCCGTCCTGGCCGCTGCGTGGCTGGCAGGCGGTGGCGGCTTTCGTTACCTGCGCGTTACCGGTGCTGTTCGGCTTCGTCATCCCCTTCGGGCTCTTCGCCAGCAAGACGCTGCGGCAGGGGGACGCGCGAGCCGCCGAGCTCTTCCTCACCATGGGCCGCAACAGCTTCATCCTGGGCGCGTTGGCGAGCCTTCTGGCCGTTTCTCTGGCGTTGCTCGTTGCCTTCGGTGATCGCCTGCATGGTGCGCCGCTCTCGCGCGTCCTGGCCCGTATCGCCGGGGTCGGCTACGCGATTCCCGGTGGCGTGATCGCCATCGGTATCCTGATCACCGTCACCTGGGCCGATCGTCGGATCGGCGGCGTGGCGGGCAGCCTCTTCGGTTCCGCCCCCGGGCTGTTGTTGAGTGGTAGCGTGGTGGCGGTGCTCTACGGTTATCAGACTCGCTTCCTCGCCGTGTCCCTGAGCTTTCTCCAGGCCAGCCTGACGCGCATCCGTCCGACGCTGGACGATGCTGCCCGCACCCTCGGGGCAACCACCGGCCGCATGTTGGGCACGGTCCACTTGCCTCTTCTACGCGGTACGGTGCTCGCCGCGGCGCTGCTGGTCTTCGTCGACGTCGTCAAGGAGCTGCCGGCCACCCTGATTCTGCGGCCGTTCGGCTTCGAGACCCTGGCGGTGCGGGTCTATCAGCTGGCGCACGACGAGCGTTTGAACGAAGCGTCGAGTGGTGCGCTGGCGATCATCTTGATCGGGCTCTTGCCGGTGGCTATCCTGTCGCGCATGCTCGATCGGTCACGACCCGGATTCGAAAGTGCTGCGGCCTCTTCGGCGACCGATCCTCGGGTCGCGCGATGAGCTCCGAGGCCGGACTGCGCCTGTCGCAGGTGTCGCATGCCTACGGCGATTTTGTTGCCGCACAGGACGTGGATCTGGTGGTCCAGCCAGGCGGGGTGCACTGTCTGCTCGGACCTTCCGGTAGTGGCAAGTCGACCTTGCTGCGGCTCGTGGCCGGGCTCGAGGTGGTGCAAGAAGGCCAGATCGACGTCGCCGGCCAAACGGTCGCCGGCCCCCGCCTACACGTGCCGCCCGAGAGCCGGCCGATCGGATTCGTCTTTCAGGACTATGCGCTCTTCCCGCACCTCGACGTGCGGCGCAACGTTACCTTCGGCATGACCCGTGGCTCCGAGCCCGAGAAGCGGGCCGCGGCCGATGAGCTCCTGGCCCGGGTCGACATGGTCGCTTACGCCGCGGCGATGCCCCACACTCTGAGCGGCGGCCAGCAGCAACGGGTCGCCCTGGCCCGCGCACTGGCGCGTGAGCCGGCAGTGATGTTGCTCGACGAGCCCTTCTCGGGGCTCGATGCGCAGCTGCGCGAGGAAGTACGTCAGACCACCCTGTCGGTCCTGCAGGGGGCCGGGGTGGCCACTCTGATGGTGACCCACGATCCCCGCGAGTCGTTGGTCGCGGGCGACATGATCAGCGTCATCCGGGGCGGTCGAATCCTACAGACGGGGTCGCCGGCCGAGGTCTACGAGCGCTCTGTCTGCCGGGCGGTGGCTGAGGTTTTCGGGGCGGTGAACACGCTGCGAGGCGAGGTTCGGGGCGGTCGGGTCGAGACCCCCTTGGGAGCACTCGCCACGGAGCTCGCCGACGGCAGGCCGGTCGAGGTCCTCGTTCGCCCCGAGTCTTTGCGGTTGTCGGACCATCGGACCGACGGAGCGGTTGAAGCGACGGTCCGACGCCGGGTGCCGGAAGGCGGCACGGTGCAGGTTGCGCTGGCTCTGGGCGATGGGCTCGAGATCGAAGCGCGTGATCTCGCCCGCCATGGCTGGGGGGAGGGCGATCGGGTCTTCGTGGCGCTGGTCGAGGGCGCGCCGATGATCCATCCGATCGACTGAGAACAGCCTCTCGAGAAAGCTACGCGAGTTTAGCCGCAGCACCACTTGCAAGGGGCCGGGCGATGCGGCACCAATGGCCGGTCGGCGCCGTGGGCTGCGCCGTAGCTCAAACTCGCCTCGGCTGCTCGGCTTCGTGCAACTCTTCGTTTTGCGGGTTTGTGCGATTAGGAGCGATACACAGCTCAAACACGTTCGCTGCGTGCTCGCTCCACGGGCCTCCCTCTCTGCGTTATGGAATGGGATCTCAAGAGCCGTCGGATCGGTACACCACTCGACCGGCAACGATCGTGGCGATGATCCGGCCGTCGAGGATGGCTCCGGGATCGGTCTCACCGAGCACCATGGGGTCGATGTCCATGACGGTGAGATCGCCCCAGCGACCTGGGGCAAGGAGGCCGGTTTGCTCCTCCCAATGTGCGGCGTAGGCGGACCAACCGGTGTAGCCGCGCACCGCCTCTTCCGGTGTCATGGCCTGTTCGGGGTACCAGCCTTCGGCGGGTTGCCGATCCTTGTCGCGGCGGGTGATCGCCGCGTGCAGGCCATAGAAGATGCTGTGGTCCGAGCCCGAGAGATCGGAG
>JBCCGX010001384.1:0-2507 GCA_039029035.1 Acidobacteriota bacterium
AGACAGGCTTCGAGGGCGCGACGCGCGGCGGCGAGGTCACCCGCGCGGTAGACCATGTCCGACAGACGCGCGTAGTTGCGCCATGAGGGCTGGCGCCGCACCGCCTCCTGCATCATGGTGAGGGCCTGCGCCGCCTCGCCGCGGCGCTCGAGAAGCTCCGCCCGCTGGGCCAGGAGATCGGCATCGCCGGGCTCGATGCGCTCGACCTCGTCCAATGTCGCGGCGGCTTCGTCGAGCCGCCCGGACTCGAACTGCACCTGGGCCAGAACCTTCAGCACCCGCGGGTCGCCCGGGGCCAGCGTCCGGGCCTGATCGACGGCGGCGAAGGCGCGGTCGAGGTCGCCGGCGGCGCGGGTCTCTTCGAAGCGCATGCGGGCCATCGTCGCTGCCAGCAGAGGCGCCTCGACGAAGCGCGGCGAGCGGCGCCGCAGATCCTCTAGGTCCGCAAGCACCGTTTCGACGCTCGCCTGCTGCCCGTCCCGCGCCCAATACGCTCGCTCGAGCCCCAGGAAGGCCTCCCAATCGGCCGGATCGACCTGCAGATCCGGCACGCCCGAGCGCAGCGCCATCTCAGGGTAGCCACCCCGCAGCTGCTCGCCGGTGACGGTGGTGAGCTTGAGCAGATTGAGCCGATCGACGGTGAAAGCGTGGCTCCAGCGCAGGCGCCCGTCACTGCTGTCGATGCGCTTGAGCGACACCCGGCAAAGGCTGTTCGTACAGCTCAGGCTCGATCCCATCACCTCATCGACACCCAGGGCACGCGCTACCGCCGTCGGCTCGTCGAGCCCCTGTGCGCCTGAGGCCGGCTCGACCGCCGCCACATCGCGGAAGCCGAGCAGGCCGCGGAGCAGGCCGGCATGCACCGCGTCAGCCGCGAGATCGGGGACCTGCGTGTCGTCGGCAGCCGCTTCGACGACTGTTCGCGGGACCGCCACGTAGAGTCGTGTCGGCGGTGGTTCGGGCTGCCAACGCCAGAGGGCCAGGGCGGCCAAAACGAGGACGGCAGCCAGCACTGCGAAAGCCCTGCCCAGCATAGGTCGCCGACGGTGGACCACCACTAGCTCGGCGTTCGTCCAGTCGTCTTCGACGACCGTTTCCGAATCTAGCGGCTCCGAAGCCAGCAACGTCTCCGAATCTTGCGAGGTCGCCGGACGCTCCGGCTCGTTCGGGTGGTCGCCGATGTCAGCCAGGCGGGTGACAACCTCACGGGTCTCCTGTGGACGACGAGCCCGGTCCTTCTGCAACAGCTGATCGACCAGCTGCGCCAGGGGTGCGCCGACTTTGGGCGCCAGGGTATCGACCGGCGGCGGCTTGAGGGTACAGATCCGGCTCAGGGTCTCGACCGCATTGTCGCCCTTGAAGGGCGAGACACCGGTCAACATCTCGTACAACAAGGTGCCGAGGGAGAAGAGGTCGGAGCGATGGTCCACCGGATGGCCGAGAGCCTGCTCCGGCGACAGGTAGCGCACGGTGCCGAGGATCTGGCCGCTGGCCGAGATCGACGCTTCCGACAGATCCCCTTCGACGCGGTACAGCTTGGCGAGCCCGAAGTCGAGAATCTTGACTTGATCCTCCGCCAAGAGCATGACGTTCTCGGATTTCAGATCGCGGTGGACGACGCCAGCCTCGTGGGCCACCGCCAAGCCGGCGGCGATATGCCGCGCGATGCGCGCCGCCCGATCCGGCGGCAGGGGGCCCTGGTCCAGGGTGCGGCGTAGGGGATGCCCGTCGACCCGCTCCATGACGATCCACAGCTCGTCACCGTCCTCGACCCAATCGTGCACCTGCACGATGGCGTTGTGGCTCAGGCGAGCCACGACCCGGGCCTCACGGCGGAAACGGGCCCGGCTGCTGGCCGGATCGTTGCTGGAGGGTCGGACCCGCTTCAGCGCGACGGGCCGATCGAGACGCTCGTCGTAGCCACTGTAGACCTCACCCATACCTCCTCGGCCGAGCAGGCTTTCGACTCGATAAGGGCCGATCGTCTCGGGGACGCGGCCATCGCGCTCCGGGCTCGTCATCGCGGTGGGGTCTCTGCGCAACGTGCAGTGTAGCGCAGACCCCCCGGCGCTCTGAATCCCCGGTGTTTCTTCTCCGGACGCAGGTATCCCACCGCCCGGGCTCCCGCCGACATGCCTCCGGCTGGCCGAGGCGACGAACCGCCGAAACCGATCAGGGGCCTACCAGGGCGCGACGTCGACCTGAAGATCCTGATCGACCAGCACGAGGTGGTTCTCCGGCACCGGCTCCCAGCCCGCGTCCTTGGACAGCGGCTCGGAGGCGACGATCACGGCGCCGGAGCCGCTGTCGGGATCGAGCATGCGACAAACGCCGTCTTCGCAAACGTAGCGCCGGCCGCTGTGCACGTAGAGCGAGTTAGCCTTCTCGCTGTCGTCGCTGACGTAACGCGAGACCACCGCCCGCTGGCCGTCGCACAGGGCCAGGTTGAGCAAGGACGGCTCTTCGGCCCCGACTTCTCGGCGCATGGCTTCGACCCGCTCGACACC
>JBCCGX010001385.1:0-2504 GCA_039029035.1 Acidobacteriota bacterium
GGGCGCCGCTTTCGTCGTTCTGGCGGCGATCCTACTAGTGACCGCCAAGCTGCCCTGGCGGCCCATGTTGCGACGTGCCGCGGGCATACTGCTGGTGGTCCTCGGTGCGACCTGGGTCATCGCCAGCGGCTACAACGGGTATGCGATGTTTCAAGCCCTCGGCGATGGCGTCACCCGCTTCCTCGAGCTGGCAGGCTACGGCTCCCGGTTTCTCTTCGGCAACCTGTCGAACCCACAGCACTTCTCGCCCGCCGAAGCCGGCTGGCCGGGCTTCGGCTTCCAGTTCGCCTTCTACCTCTTGCCGGTGATCATCTTCTTCGCTGGCTTCATGTCGGTGCTCTACTACCTGGGCGTGATGCAGAAGCTGATCGATGCGCTGTCTCGCTTCATGCGCTGGACGATCGGGACCAGCGGGGTGGAGACCCTGTCGTGCAGCGCCAACATGTTCATCGGACAGACCGAGGCACCGCTCCTCGTGCGGCCTTACTTGGCCGCCACGACGCGCTCCGAGCTGCTGACGATCATGGTCGGCGGCTTCGCCACGGTGGCCGGCAGCGGCCTGGCGGTCTACATCGCCATGGGCGTGCCAGCGGCCCATCTGCTCGCCGCTTCGGTGATGTCCGCACCGGCTGCCCTGGTGGTCGGCAAGATCATCTACCCGGAGCTCGAGCACTCCCAGACCGCGGGCGATGTGCAGCTACCCGAGGTCGATGCCGGTGCCAATCTGGTAGAGGCCGCGTCGAACGGTATCTCGGACGGTCTCAAACTGGCGTTGAATGTCGGCGCGATGCTGATCGGCTTCATCGCCCTGGTGGCGGTCGGCGACGTGGTGTTGAATTTCCTCGATGCGTGGATCGATGGCAAACTTCTCGGCGGCGAGACGGTGACGTATTCGGCCGGTGGGATGTCGCCGATCACCAGCGAATACCGGGGTGTCTTCCCGGGCTCTCTGCGGACTTTCTTCGGCACCGTCTTCAAGCCTTTGGCCTGGTTGATGGGAGTCCCCTGGGTGGACGCTGCCGCGGTGGGCAATCTACTTGGCGTCAAGCTCAGTCTCAATGAATTCGTCGCCTACGGCGTGCTGCAGCGGGAGATCCAGGGCGGTGAGCTCGCAGAGCGTTCCATCATCATCAGCACCTACGCTCTCTGTGGCTTCTCCAACTTTGCCTCCATCGGCATCCAGATCGGCGGCCTCGGCGCCCTGGCGCCAGAGCGCCGACGCGACCTGGCGCAGCTCAGCCTGCGGGCCATGTTCGGTGGCGCCCTGGCATCGTGGCTCACCGCCACCATTGCGGGGATCCTGCTTTGAGGGATCTCGGAGGAGGCCTCGGCGGGGGATGGGTGCCTCTCTGACCGTCATCGGCGGCGCGTCTCTCGACACGCTGCACTTTCAAGCACGGACGGTGCGTTCGGCGGGTGGGGCAGGCCTCTACACTGCGCTCGCGGCGCAGCGGGCAGGAGCACGCGTCACCATGCTCGGACCGCGGCCCAAGCCCATGCCGACGGAGCTGGCCGAGGCAGCGAGGCGGCTCGATTGGCGAGGTGCCACGGTACCGCCCGAGCAACTACCGAGCTTCGAGATTGTCCACATGGGCGACGGCCGCAGCGAGATGCGCGCCGCCCACTGGCGTGCCGAGGCCGAGCTGTCGGTCGACGATCTGCCGCCTGACCTGCCGCCGGGGATGGTCTATTGCATTCCCCTCACCGACCCTGAGCGCCAGCTCGAGTTCATCCGCCATGTCAAGGCGCTTGGACACCCCGTCGCCTGCGGCACCTACGCCGGTGCCGCGGCCGACCATCCGGACGTCGTGCACCGCGCGCTGGCGGCAACGGACGCCTTCTTCTGCAACGAGTCCGAAGCCATCAGTCTCTTTGGCGATCTCGGGGCTGCCCGCACCCGGCCGGGCAAGCTGCTGTTTGTCACCCGCAGCGCCCGCGGCGTTCGGATCCTGCAAGGCGACCATGCCACCGACCTGCCGGCCGAGACGGCAGCAGAGCTCGATCCAACCGGCGCGGGCGATACGTTTTGTGGCACCACCCTGGCCCACCTAGCCAGCGGAGCGCACCCGCTGCAGGCGGCCCGCCAGGCGATCATTACCGCGTCCGAGATGGTGACCGACATCGGCCCAGCTGCCTTGTTGAGGCCCCCTAAGGGGTCGAAGTCCGGGTCTGTCAGCGTCGACAGCATGCAGGTGCGTCGGGTCGCGGGGCGCCTCGCCGAGCTACCCGAAATCGCTCCCTTTCCTTTCACCGGCGACGATCTTCCGCCGGTCGGCCATCCCGCAGCCCTCGACTACTTCTTCGCCGCCACTCTGCAGCAGTTCGGCTTCTGGACCGCGGCGGGTGACCGCTACCAGGAACCCTGGGTCGCTCAGTTCGGCGGTCGCCGCCTGAAAGGTAGCGACTATCTGTGGGCGGCCTATTGCCATTGGCTGGACGAGGACCCCACAGGGCTGGCTCCGGTGGGGCAAAGTCGGCTCGACGCTGAGACCCTGGAGCGGCGA
>JBCCGX010001386.1:0-2502 GCA_039029035.1 Acidobacteriota bacterium
GCGACATCGAGATGATCTCCCCCATGCACTTGCCAGAAGAGTCTCAGGGCTTTGCGTAGCGTCTCGACAGCACGAGGGTCTCTCTTTTGGTGGTAGAGGAAACCGAGAGAATCGAGGGTCCGCGCCATACCGAGCGGGTCCGCCACGTCGGTCTGCTGCCAGATGTCGGCCGCCTGGTCGAGCAAGGCTTCGGCCTCTTCGTAGGCGCCGGTTCGGCGGTAGAGGGTGCCGACTCGGGTCAACAGATCAGCCTGGGCCGCCGGCTGCTGACCGAAGTCGCGCAGGATCCGTTGTTTGCCGAGCTCGAGCATCGATTGGGCGGCCTGGTTGAGCTTCCGATTGCTCGGATCGGCCAGGTCGAGCACGTCCGCCAACAGCTCGCTCATCAGCTGGGCCTTGTCACGCTCTTGACGAGCCGCGTCGCGCTCGGTCTTCAAACGCTGCGATTGGGCCGCTTGCAGCAAGAGGAAGCCGATCAGAACGGCCACGCCGATCGCCACCCCGGCGACCACGAGGGCGTGGCGCCTCAGGAATTTGCTGGTGCGATAGACCAGGCTGGGGCGCCGGGCGTGAACAGGACGCCCCGCCAGGTAGCGTTCCAGATCGAGGGTCAGCGCTTCCACCGAGCCGTAGCGTTCGTCGCTTCGGTAGGCCAGGGCGCGGCCGATGATCAGGTCGAGGTCTCCTCGCAGGCGTCGGCGCAAGCGACCCGGTTCCAGGCCACGCCTGAGAGCGATCCGTTGCGCATCGGCTCGATGGGCGGGGATCGCCGCGCTGGCTTTGGGCTTCGGGTCGAGCTCCAGGTGGCGCTCGATCTCGACCAGAGGCATGCCCGTCCAGTCGAACGGGCGCCGGCCAGTCAGCAGCTCGAACAACAGTACGCCGAGGGCCCAAACATCGGTTCCGGTAGTGATCGGCTGACCGAGCAACTGCTCCGGGCTGGCATAGCTCGGTGTCATCACCCTGAGCTCGGTTCGGGTCGTCATGCCGTCCAGATGCTCCGCCGGGTCCAGCACCTTGGCGATCCCGAAATCCAGCAGCAGGGGCTCGCCATCGGCGCCGACCAGGATGTTCGCCGGCTTCAAGTCACGATGGACGACGAGGCGCCGGTGGGCGTGGTGCACCGCGTCGCACACGGCGAGAAAAAGCCGGGTCCGCTCGGCGATCGGCAGATGGTGGTCGTCGGCGTACCGGGTGATTGTGGTGCCTTCCACCAGGTTCATCACCAGATAGGCGGCTCCCTTGGGCGTCGACCCGTAGTCCAACAGTTGGGCGATCCGCGCATGCCGCAGACCAGCCATGATGCGCTGCTCTTGCAGGAACCGTTGCCGATCCTGCGGCCGGAGGTGGGTCGTGCGCAAAATCTTGACCGCGACCTCCTGCCGGATCGAGCCGTCGACGCGCTCGGCACGGTAGACACAGCCCATGCCCCCAGCGCCGATGGGCTCGAGCAACCGGTACTTGCCGATGAGGTCGCCAACCGACGCTTCCGAAGCGGGCTCGCGGGCCTCGCCGCGGCGCGGCGGGGATCGGTCGAGAGGTGAAGAGCCTTCGTCGAGCACCAGGAGCTCGAGCACCGATTGGAGGAGCCACGGGTCGTTCTGTGCCGAGGCTCGAACGTAGGCCTCCCGTTCGGCTTCCGGCTGGTCGAGCGCCTGCTCGAAGAGATCCTGCGCCTTGGACCATCGCCGACCGGTGGAGAGGTCCGTCGCCGGGGCCGCTACCGGGCTCATAGGGCGAGTCTTTTGCGCAGCCAGGCGCGGGCGAAGCGCCATTTCCGACCGACCGTCGTCCGCCCCAGACCGAGGGCGGTGCTGGCTTCGTCGTGGGTTTGACCGGCAAAGAACAGGGCCTCGACGACCTCGACCGCCTGGGTGTCGATCCGGGTGAGCTCGTCGAGCGCCTCGTCCAGAGCGATGAGGTCGATGTCGCGGCCGTCGAAGGACACCATCGAGTCCTCGAGGGTCAAGTCCGGTGCGGCACCACCACGTTTCTGGCGCGCTCGATACCGCGCCCGATCCACCAGGAGCCGGCGCATCAAGCGGGATAAGACGGCGAAGAACTGGGCGCGGTTGTGCCAGGACGCTCGCGTCTGCCCCAAGAGCTTGAAGTAGATCTCGTGCACCAGCTCGGTGGCCTGTAACGAGACGTCACCCGACCAGTTCGCCAAGTGGAAGCACGCCAGCCGGCGGAGCTCGGGATAGATGGCCTCGGCGAGCCGATCCGGGGCGTCACCCTGGCCTTCGTTCCATGCGGCAAGCAGCCGGCTGACGTCACTCTGTGGATCGTCGGCCTCGGCCGGCCGCTTCGGCGTGAACGGCGCGCAGTCCTCCATGGCGGATCTCTGGATCAGGGGCAAGACTCCATGAGTCGACGGCAGGGATGATCGAACTTGGATATTTATCTTAGATCATGGCCTGGGCGAGATCGGTGGACACGGAATGGGCTCGTTGTCGCGTAGTGCGGAGGAGCGAGGTATGGAGCCTCGCAGTCCTTGCACAC
>JBCCGX010001387.1:0-2502 GCA_039029035.1 Acidobacteriota bacterium
GACTTGTCCGGCGAGAGGGAGCGAGTCGATCTCGTCGAGGAAGAGGGTGCCTCCGTCTGCGGCCTCGAAGCGGCCGATGCGGAGGTCGCGCCGGCCGGTGTAGGCGCCAGCCTCGGCACCGAAGAGCTCCGCTTCCATCAGCTCCTCGGGTAGCGCGCCGACGTTGACCTTGATGCAAGCCTTCTGGCGCCTGGGTGAGTTGGCGTGCACGATGTCGGCGAGCTTCTCTTTGCCCGAGCCGTTGGGGCCGGTGATCAACACCGGGACCGACGAGGGCGCGACGTGGAGGGCCATGGAGACCAAGCGCTGCATCGCCGGTGAGCGGAAGATCAGGCCACAGAGATCGGCGCCCGACCCCGGGAGCGACGGTGCGCTGACGAGATCATCCTCTTGCCCAGCCTCGTGCCCTTCTGCCGGGCCTGCCGCAGCCTCGCTCCGATCGGCGAGCAACTGGTGGACCGTTGCCAGCAGCTTGCGATCGTCCCACGGTTTGGCCAGGTAGTCGGTGGCGCCTTCCTTGACCATCTGGACGGCGGTTTCGAGGGAGGTCCAAGCGGTGATCAGGAGGATCGGCAGCTCGGGTCGTGCCGCCTTGAGGCGCCGGAAGAGGTCGACCCCCTGCTCGCCACCGGTCTCTCCGGGGTCGAAGTTCATGTCTTGGACTACGGCGGCGATCGCCTCGTCGCGGGCGAAGCGTAGGGCTTCGTCGGGATCCGACGTCGTCGCGCAGGGGATATCGTGGATCTCGAACAGGAGCCGCAGCGCCTCCAGCACTGCCGGTTGATCGTCGATGACCAGGACCTTCCGCATGGCGCTTACGGTACCAGCTTCCGTCGTCCGTTCGCCGGCCGGCAGCAGATCGTGCAGAACGCTAAGATAGCTGCCGATGCGTCGCCGAAAGAGCCCCAACCCGACGACCGAGCCGCCGCAGATCGAACGGCGATCGCGGTGGCGCGGGACGGCCTTGGCGGGTGGCCAGCGGATCCTTCTGGTCTTGGCCACGACCGTGACCTTGAGCATGGTCTTCTGCCTGCCGGCGATGGCGGCGGACCCCGAGCGGACGGGTCGTGGACCGGGCGTCACACCGCCCAATATCGTCCTCTTCTTCGTCGACGATTTGGGCTATGGCAACCTCGGTGTCTATGGCTCGCGATGGATCGAGACCCCGCGCCTCGATGAGATGGCGGCGGAAGGCTTGCGATTCACCGACTTTTACTCCGGCGACGCCTGGTGTCCGGCGGCGCGCAACACGCTGATGGCCGGTCAGCACACTGGTCATACCCAACTGCGTGGGGTCGGTGTCCTGGAGGAGGACGCGCCGGAGCACCCGCTCTATCTGCCCCGTTTCCTGCAAAACGCCGGCTACGTCACCGGCATGTTCGGCAAGTGGGGTTTAGGCTCGTACTTTCCGGAAGACGACGTCGGCGCCATGGCCACGGGCGGTCGACCCTCGGAGCTCGGCTTCGACGAGTTCTTTGGCATGATGAAGCATCGCGACGCCCATACGCTGGCCTTGCCGCCCTATCCGCAGGAGCCGACGGACTCACGCATCCACAACAAGCTCTGGCGGATCAGCGGGGGCCAGACGATCGAGGATCCGGAGCTCGATGTGCCCTTCATCCAGGACGACGTGATGGTCGCGGCGCTCGACTTCATCGACCGGCACCAGGACGCGCCGTTCTTCCTCTACTTGCCTTCGGCCTTGCCCCATGCCGAGTACTACTTGCCCGACGACGACCCGGCCTGGGACCCCTACCTGGACGCGAGCGGCGTGAGCCTCTTCCCCGAGACACCCTTTCCCGGCAACGTCGGCTTCCGGCGGCCGGTGGAGCAGCCGAAGGCCGCCTTTGCCGCCTTGGTGACCAGAATGGATACCGACGTCGGGCGCGTCCTCGATCATTTACAAGCCCTCGATCTGGAGCAGGACACTCTCGTCTTCTTCGTGTCGGACAACGGCCCGGCCGGTGATGGCGGCTTCGAGAGCCCCGAGTTCTTCGACAGCAGCGGCGGCCTGCGTGGCCTCAAGCTCAGCCTCTACGAAGGGGGCATCCGCGTGCCGATGATCGCCTGGGGGCCGGGTACTGTGTCACCAGGCGTCACCGGTGCGCCGATGGCCGTGTGGGATTTCCTGCCGACGATTCTCGACGCGGCAGGTGTCGAGCCTCCAGTGGGCCTCGATGGCCTTTCGTTCCTGCCGCTGCTCACCGGTGATCCCGGGTCGCAGCCCGTTCATGACGAGCAGTCGCCGCTCTACTGGGAGACCTTCAACGGCCTCTACCGCAGCCAAGCGACCCGCCTGGGTCAGTGGAAGGCGGTACGCCCCATCTTCGAAGGCGCCCACGATCGGGTGGAGATCTACGACCTGGACGCCGATCCCAGCGAGTCGATCGACCTCTCCGACGCGCCGGAAAGCTGCGCCCTGGCGATGCAGCTCGAAGGAATCCTGAACGCTTCGCGCGTCCCACCGCCGAGCAATCCCTTCGGAGTCTTCGACATCCCGGC
>JBCCGX010001388.1:0-2497 GCA_039029035.1 Acidobacteriota bacterium
GCTGCTGATCGTCTACGGCACGCCGGTCTTCGAGCCCCTGCACGAGGACCCGCGATTCCGCCAGATTCTCCGTCAATACGGCCTTCTGCCGGCTGTCTAAGAACTTCGAAGAACTCTTAAGGCCGCGGCTCAGGCTCTTCGATGCCATGGAGGTCAAGGTTCGTCGTGTCTCTCCGGCGCATGACCGACATCGCCGGAGCGAGGACAGCACGACTTCGACGAACTGGAGACCCCCGCCATGCGAAAACTGACAATCATCACCCTCCTGACCTTGACCCTCGCCGCCGTCTGGACGGTCTGGCCCAACGAGGAGGCGGAAGCCTTCACCTGCCTGCACTGCCTGCCCGGCGCCACCACCCTCCCCGCTTGGGGTATGGGCACCAGCTGCCAAGCCGCCATCGACGACGCCATCGCCCTGGCCGAGAGTCAGATCCCGGCCACTTGCGATACCTGTGACATCACCCCGATCGAGGTGACACCTTGCCACCTCTGCGGCACCGATCCCAACGACCCGGACGACTGCATCGGCGCCAACGACTACCGCGCGGACTACAAGGTGAGCTACGACTGCCTCGAAGACCTCTGCGTCGGTATCGGCCCACCGGTCGGCCCCTGATCGAACATCCTCGGGCGCACAGGGGGTGTCCGGTGTGTTGTTCCGGACACCTCCTGCTGTACTCCCGCGACGACCTCAGGGATGGGCGATCACCATCAGGGTCGGAGCCCGCTTCAGGGCGCTGTGCAGGGCGCGTTGGAAATTCTCCGGATCGAGGGCGGCGAAGCTCTCGTCGAGGATGACGATCTCGGTGCCTTGCAGGAGCGCCCGGGCCATGAACAGACGGCTGCGCTCGCCGTGAGACAGCTGCCAACCGGTCTCCCCGACGACCTGCAGCAGGCCTGCGGGCATGCGTTCGAGAAGCTCACCCAGGCCGAGCTCTTCGCACACGGCGGTGGCCTCGGCCATGTCTTTCGGGCTCGGCGGCCAGCCGCGACCCATCAAGAGGTTGAAGGCGAAAGTCTCGGTGAAGACGTGGTTCTCGTGGAATTGCGGTGCCGAGACGATGTGCTGCCGCCAGACGTCCGAGCCGACGGTGTGGCGATCGAGGCCGCCGAGTAGCAGCAGCCCGGAGTCAGGCGGCCGCAGCCGGGTGAGGATTGCGGCGAGGGTCGATTTGCCGCCCCCGGAGGGACCTTCGAGGAGGATCCGATCACCGCGGTGGATCCGCACGTTGCAGCCGTCGAGCACCGGCCGGGCGCGATCGCGATAGCGGTAGACCAGGTCCTGGGCTTCGAGCAGTGGCTCCGGCGTGACGGGCTCCGGTGTGCTGGGCTCCGGTGTGCTGGGCTCCGGTGTGGCCTCGGGAGTCTCTGCCTGACGACTCGGCAGCTCGACCCGGCCCGCCGCCGCGCCGGGCTGGGCGCGGGCGGCGGCGCGAAAGATCGGCGCTGCCTGGCGCCAGCTGATCCAGGCGCCGGTCAGGTGGGTGAAGCCCCGCGACAGCTTGTTGAAGGCTCGCGACGCGAGCAGAATCCCGCCCACCGCCAAGGCCAGCGTGGCGGTGGAGCCCTGCCCGAGCACGAACGCCGGCAACAAGCCGACGATGCCGACCGACACCCAGGCGAAGGACGACACCACCAGCCAGGTCCTCTGGCTGTCCATCGTTCGCGACGACGTGAGGTAGCGCTCCAGTAGGCGATCCTCGCGCTGGTGCCAGCTTTCTTGGCGCTCCTGCGCCAGCCGGGTGCGGTGGCCGACCAGGCTCTCGACCAGATCGTTGGTCATCTCCAGGCGATCTTCGGTCCATCGCCGTCGCAGCACGAAGAAGCGCCAGCCGAGGGTCAGGGTGGCGGCTAGCCAGACAGCCAGCAACCCAACGTGCCACCAGCCGGCGGCACCCTGGGCCAGCACCCAGGCCGAGATCAGCAGCTCGACGCCGCCCAGCGCGGCCAGGAAGCCGCCCAGCAAGGCATGGGTTTGCATCGCTTCCGATTCGATCACCCGGCCGAGCAGCTGCCCGGCGCCCTGGTGGCGGATCTCGTCCGGCTCGAGCTTCAGGGCGCCTTGCAGTAACCGACGCTTGAGCAGGGTACCGGCTCCCGCGGCGAGGCGCGCCTGGGCCCAAATCGACGCCTGCTGTGGCAGCACCAGGCTGAGCAGGACGAGGGCCCAGGCGAGCAGCCAGTCCTGAGACAGATGCCCGGCAAGGGCGCCGCGGCCGAGCATCCACCAAGACAACAGCATCAGGCTGTAGGACGCAGCGTAGAAGACGAGAAAGCGCCCCATTTGCCAAGGTAGGCCTGCGTCGCGCATCTGCTGCCAAAAGCTCGCCCCAGGTGGCAGGCGCAGCAGCCAGCAGCCGCCGACCCGGGCACGCCGCAAGCGCTCTCGGAGCAACGAGACTCGCACCCGCTGCGCCCGCTGCCCTGACACATCGAGACGCGCCAGCAGGCCCTCGACCCACGGACGCTGGGGCGCTTCGAGCGCCTCGCACAACCA
>JBCCGX010001389.1:0-2497 GCA_039029035.1 Acidobacteriota bacterium
CGCGAGCGCTCGGCCAGGCGGTCGAGGCCAGTGGAGGCGTCGAGCTCGAGCTCACCGACCGCCCACTCTTCGCCGATATCGCTGGCGAGGACCACTTTCAACTGGTGGCGACGCGGCGACATCTTGGCCAGCAGGTTGGTGATGGCGACCCCATGGGCGTGCCGGCGGTAGGCCGGATCCGGGGTAATCTCGAGATCGAGGGTGCTTTCCTCGAGCTGGCTGGCGGAGAGATACCATGTTGCGTTGTAGATCGGGTTGTCGTCGAGAAAGACCTTGATCCGCGCTTCGTAAGGGCGTGCAAAGCTCCGCAACTTGCGGTCGAGGTAAGCCCGGGCATAGATCGCCTCGCCGGCGATGAACCGTTGTTGGATGCCAGCAGCGTCCTCACGGCCGACCTCGATCGGCCGAGTGGCGAAGACGATCCGGCGCTGGTGCTCACGGTGGTAGGCGCTACTCAGGACATTCTGCTGAAAGTCGGCGCCGGCCTTCTGCAACGCTTTCTCGGCGTCGGCGCGCAGGCCGGTGTAGAGGCCATGGCCGGGCAGCACCTGTAACACCGCGTCGCAGACTTGAACCGCCGCCTGGGCGTAGTCGAAGGCGATCGCCGGCTGGCTCTCGAGATGGGCGTAGGTCGCCTCGATGTGCCGATTGACCACCGGCTGGAGATCGGCGGTGACGAAGCGCGGATAGTCTGCTTCGAGGAATCGGTGAATCTCCTCGAGGTCGTAGAAAGCACCGTCGCCGAAAGCCTTGGCCTCCTCGGTCTTGCTGCGCAGCCCGGCGGTGTCGAAGGCCTGCACCACGGCCAGGTAGTCCTCGCCGCGCTGGCGGAAGTCGTAGCCCGAGTGGAAGTGAGGATGGAGCGTCAGCTTGTGGAACAGGTGGGTCCGCGAGGTGAAGTAGCGGCGCAGATCTTCCTCTTTGTTCACCTCCGCCGAGCCTTGGGCGAAGATCCGCTCGTACGCCTCGAGCTGGCCGATCTCCGGTGCGATGTCGAAGCTCGGATCCTTGGCGCGCACCTTCTCCACCGAAGCCCGAGCCTTCCGGACATCCCGCGCCACAGCGTCGATACGGTACTTGTTCTCCAGGTCGCCGGCATCGATCGCACTTCCGATCCGCTTGAGCTGGTTGCGCAGGGTACGGATCTCGATGTGGGCGGGGCTCTCTTCGGAGGGTGTTTGACCCGACGCCACGTCGCCCATAGACGACAGCACGGTGAAGCCAACAACAATAATCGCCACCGCTCGAACGGAGTGACGCGAGCTCCCGACCAGCGAAATCCAAGGCATGTGAGCCTCCGATCGACTCTCAGGAGGTGTTCGTACGACAATTGAACGGCTCGCCAGACACGAGCCAGGGAATGATACATCTGTGGGACGGCGACCCGCATCAGGCGCGTCGCAGTGTGCACCCTCTGCAGGGTCAGCATCCAAAGGCGACGGCACGGACCAACGCCTGATTCGGTTGGGCGAGGCAGCGCTCCGGGCTATACTCCGTGGAGATCCTCCAAGACGCGTCAACGATGCCGATTGCGATCCGCTGGCCTCAAAGATACGTCCGGATTTCGCCTCGAATCATGACCATAGAGTGCGAAGCCTTCCGGCACTTGAAGACGAATCTCAAACAGCTCTCACTCAACGAAGGAGTTGATATGTCCATCGAAGTCCTGATCAAGGAGCCTCACAAGGACTTTCTCGATCAAGTGGTCGACGACCATGGCTTGAGCAGTTGCCAAGAAGCGGTCACCAAGTTGGTCACCTTCGCCAGCAAAGACGATCCCGAATCCAATGAAGACTTCTTTGAATACCGTTGTGTCGGTAACTGCCACTACAACGACATTCCTGTCGCGTTGGACGTCTCCGCCGACGCGATCGAGTATCTGAAGCGGATGATCCAGCAGTATGATCTCGAGGACTACGAGACCGAAGAGGAGAGATTGGGCAAGGCCCTGAGATGCCTGGTCAATTATGCGGATCAGGATGGCGATCCCGAATCTATCTTCACCAAGGGCAGCTCCTAGCAGCTTCGCCATCGGAGGCGAAGGCTCGCTAGACGGTAAGCCGGCTACGAGGCCGGTACGATTCGGGCGAGATCCTCGCTGAAGAAACTGGGCAGGACGCCGATTCTGGGGTCGATGTCTCTTCGCTGGCCGTCGACACCTCACGATCGATCCCAGTGAGGCTGTCGGGGATCTCCTGCTGCGCCAGCCATCGCTCCTCCAAGCCATCAGCCCAGAGCCGCATGTAGGTCACCACATCGTCCCGCGATCGTTTGTCCAGATGCCGCTCGCCGACCGGCAGGCGCTGCAGCACCGCCGGATCCGACAGCAGCTCCAGATGGCGCAGATCCTCCCGGGTCAGACCGAGATCGAGCATCGCGCCGATGACGTGGTCCATCGGCAAGCCGCTTTCGGGGCAATACTCCATCGCCTGTTGCCCCCAATCCCCGGCCTTCTGCAGCGCCATGCGATGCAGCTCTTGCCGCGAATGGTGCGTGA
>JBCCGX010001390.1:0-2497 GCA_039029035.1 Acidobacteriota bacterium
CCAGGGCGGCGACCAGGATCTCGTGGGTCCGCAGATGACCAGCGGCCGGTACCTGGCGGACGAGGGTCTCGGTCGCCGGACCGTCGAGCCGCACGGAGACGGTCTCGACCGCCTGCCTGGGGGCCGTCGAGCTGTCTGCGGTGATTTGATCGGGCCGCATCGGTGTCGCTGGCGGCTCCAGGACGCCGCGCCAATAGGCCAGCTCCTCGCCCGCCGCAGGAGAGTCGACCCAGGCCGCAGCTGCCCGGCTCCAGGTCGCCAAGCCGGCCGATCCCTGGGGCGGTGCGGTCAGCGAGTCTTCGGACTGCTGCCATGTCACCGCCAGATCGGCCAGCAGGATCGACCAGGAGACCGCATCGACCAGCAGGTGGTGGGCGACGAGGATCAACCGTCGGTCGCGATCCGCCCGGCGCAGCAGCGCTGCAGCCAACAGGGGCGGACGCTCCAGGTCGAGGGAGGCATGCAAGGCCGCTTCGGCTGCTGCCTCGGTCCGTGCCCCTTCGGCCTCCGCCAGGTGGCTGGTGTCGATCACCCACAGGTCGGGCGGCGGGACGCTCGCTGCGAGAGAGGTTTGCCAGGTCCCCGCTGCGTCGCGCCGGAAGCGAGCCCGTAGGGCCTCGTGACGCCCACTGAGCCGGCCCAGGGCGCGAGCCAGGGCCGCGCGATCGACCGTCGCCGGCAGGTCGAGGTGCACGACGTGATTCCATTGCTCGGGGAACGGCTGGTGGTCGAAAAACCAGCTTTGGGCCGGAGTCAGGGGTAGGGGACCGGAAGAGGTTCGGGAGGCTGTCGCGGGAACGGTCGTCTCGGCCGCGGATCGTGGCACGCGGCAACTGGTCGCCAACTGCTCGATCGTCGGATGATCGAACAGCTCTTCGGCGGTGAGCTCGAGCCCGGCGCGATGGCAACGGGCGACGATGCGCAGGGCGGTGATCGAGTCGCCGCCCAAGGCGATGAACGGGTCGCGGATGCCCACTCGGTCGAGGCCCAGGACGTCGACCCAGATTCGGGCCAGGGTCTTCTCTATCGGGCTGCGTGGCGCCAGGAAAGGGGCCGAGCTCGCCGGACGCTCGCCGTCCGGCCGGGGTAGGGCTTCGCGGTCGAGCTTGCCGTGGGCGTTGGTGGGCAAGGAGGCGAGGCGCAAGAAGTGCGATGGCACCATGTACTCAGGCAGCTGGTCGGCGACGAAGCGCCGCAGCTCGTCGGCCTCGATCTCGCGGTCGGCGGCATAGTAGGCGGTCAGCCGGCCGCCTCCGCCCGCATCGAGCGAGTACCCCACCTCGTCCAGGATCTGTTGCACCTGCATGGGATCGATGTCGTCGTCGAGCTCTTCGAGGGCCGCTCGGCGCTCCTTGTGGCCGAGGCGAACGTCCCAGCTATAAGGCCAGGCATAGTTGTGAAAGCCCCGCCGCTTGGCGTGGACGAAGATCCCCGCGTCATTGATCAGGCAGTTGGTCGAGCGGCCGGTATCGGTCGGTCGCACCCAGGGGACGCGCCGTGCGAGCTCGGCAAACATCTCGCCCAGGCCGACGGCGCAGTAACGGTAGAAATCGACGAATCGGACCTGGTCGAAGATTGCGTCGTCGGCGAACAAGGCAACGTCGAGTAGGCGCGAGACGGCGTCGTCGGTCCGATGGTAGGCCTTCCTGGCGGCCAGGACCATCTGGTCGATGCGCTCGCTGTCGAGATCGGGGCCGCTGAACAGGTCTTCGGTGAGCCGGGTCTCGAACAGCTGGCCGCGCGACAAGCCGGTGACGATGAAGGGGATGCCCTTTTGCTGGGCCAGCTGGGTGCTCAGGGTGTAGATCGTCTTGAAGCAGCCCTGGCAGACGTTGGCATGGCGCTCCAGACTGTCGGCGAAGATGCGGTTCATCGCCGGGGTCGAGCCGAACACGTGGTCGACACCGAGAGCCTGGACGACGCGCAAGATGTTGGTCTTGGCCTGCTCCGAGATGAAGCCGTTGTCGAGGGTGAAGGCGAGCACGCGGTAACCCATGTCGACCAGCTGGCACAGGGCGTAGGTACTGTCCTTGCCGCCGCTGTAGAGCGCCATGCAATCGTAGCTCGGGGCGTCGCGGGCGCCATCGAGGATCGCGCGCAGGTCGTCGAGGGTGCCGAAGTAGCGCCGCAGCCGAGGCTCGTAGGTGTCGAAGGCGCGGCAGTGGTTACAGACTGCAGCCGCGTCGAGCTCGGTCTGCGGGTAGGTCGACGGCAGGCCGCAGCGACTGCACAGTCGAGCGTCGGCGCGGGCCGCCGGCGCGTCGTCCAGCTTGAGAACGACACAGTCCTCGAGCCGGGGGTGTTGGGTCAGGACGGCTTCGATCTCGCCGGGCTCGATGCGGGCGCCGCGAATCTTCACCTGCTCGTCGCCGCGGCCCAGGTACTCGAGCCGCAGGCCGCCGTCCGGGTCGCGGCCGAAGCGCGCCAAGTCACCGCTGCGGTAGAGTCGTTGGCCGTGCTCGAAGGGGTGGGGTAGGAAGCGCTCGGCGGTGTGGGC
>JBCCGX010001391.1:0-2497 GCA_039029035.1 Acidobacteriota bacterium
CTATCTGCGGACGGCGAGCACTACACAGCAAGGATTCGTCGACTTCGGTCCGGCCGACATCACGCACCTCGTCACTCATGGCCCGCGCCTCGGCCTGACCGGTGCCTGGTACCAGAAGTGGCTGGCCCACCGACGCCTGCGGCCGGAGGTTTACGGGGGTCGGATCAATCTGAACCTCCGCGGCCTGCGCTCCTACGACATCAACCATGAGATCTTCGCCTCCGATGGCCTGGCTCGGATCATCGCCGCCAACGAAACGGGCAATTCGGACAACGACGGTCTGTTGCCGATGGGTTACCCCGAAGGCTCGCCGGCGCATCCGGCCTACCCGGGTGGTCATTCCACCTTCGCGGCGGCGGCGGCAACCATCCTCAAGGCCTGGTTCAACGAGGATTTCGTCATTCCCAACCCGGTGATGGCCAATGCCCAGGGCACTCAGCTCCTACCCTGGACCGGCGCCCCATTGACCGTCGGCAACGAGCTCAACAAGCTGGTCGCCAACATCACCCACGGTCGCGACGGTGCCGGTATGCACTGGCGCTCCGACGGCCGCGGCAACTTCATCGGCGAGCGCCAGGCCTTGGGTGTGCTGGCCGACTACAGCCGGACCTACAACGAAGACTTCGACGGCTTCGAGCTGACGCTGTTCAGCGGCCAGAAAGTCAACATCACCAACGGCATCATCACGAACATCTAGTCGATCGTTTTCCCTAAAGGGACCGGGCGCGACGCTCGGTCCCTTGCGGGCTACTCGAAGACCAAGTGATGGCGCCCGTCGTAGGGCTCGACGGTGCCGATCCGACGCACGACCGGAACGCCCGCCTTTTCGAGCGCTGCCATCGCGTCGTCGGCCTGCTCGGCCGGCACCGCCACCAGCAGGGCACCGGAGGTCTGGGGGTCGACGAAGATCTCCTCGTGCCAGGTCTCGAGTGAGCGCTCGAAGCGCCACTTCGCTTCCACCAGCTGGCGGTTGACGGCGTTGACGCCGGTGGTCATGCCACGTCGGTACATCTCGAGCGCCTCGACCATGATCGGCACCGAGTCGATCGCGATGCGCAGGGTCGCGTTCGAGCCTTCGGCCATCTCCAGACCGTGACCGGCGAGGCCGAAGCCAGTGACGTCGGTGGCGGCGTGGACATCGAAGTCTTGCAACACCTCGGCGGCGACCTTGTTGAGGGTGGTGATCACCTGCAGACAAGCGTCCATCGCCGCCTGCGAAACCCAGTTCTTGCGATTGGCGTTGAACAGAACACCCGAGCCGATCGGCTTGGTCATGAGCAGCACGTCCCCCGCCTGGGCTCCGGCATTGGTCCAGGCTTTGTCGGGGTGCACGATACCGGTGACGGAGAGGCCGAATTTGGGCTCTTCGTCTTCAGTGGTGTGGCCGCCGGCCAGCACAGCGCCGGCTTCGGTCACCTTGGACAGGGCACCGGCGACCATGCCGTGCAGGACCTCCGGCCCCAGCTTGTCGGCCGGAAAGCCGATTAAATTGAGGCATGCCAGGGGCTTGCCGCCCATGGCGAAGACATCGCTCAAGGCATTGGCGGCGGCGATCTGACCGAAAAGGTGCGGATCGTCGACCGGCGGGGTGATGATGTCGGCCGTCATCACCATGGCGGTGTCGTCGTCGAGGCGGTAGACCGCGGCATCGTCGCGGGTGTTGAACCCCACGAGGAGGTTCGGATCCTCGTTCTGCGGCAAACTGGCCAGCAGCTCTCCGAGCCCGACCGGGCTCAGCTTGGCCGCTCAACCGCAGGTCTTGGCAAGGCTGGTCAGAGTCGGCTTCTTGAACAGATTGAGTGCCACGGGATCACCTCCTTTCGGATACCGGTCGGAAATCGGTCTTCCTCAGGCGTCGAGGTTATCGTCCCATTCCCGGGGTTGAAACCCCGGCTACGATCTTTCGTCCCTTTGGGGGCGGCCGATGGCTGATAACCTGCCCAACCAGAGGAAGCCTCGCGAAATGGCCCCATCGGATACCTTGCCCACAACCGGCCCGCAGATCCTCGCCGCTCTGCAAGAGACCCGGCGAAGGACGCTCGCGCTGGTCGCCGACCTCGACGACGATCAGCTGATGGGTCGCCAACTCGACATCGTCAATCCGCTGCTGTGGGAGATCGGCCACGTGGCCTGGTTCCAGGAGCGCTGGACGCGCCGCCAGCTACGCGGTCTGCCGTCGCTGGAAGAACAGGCCGATGCCCTCTACGACTCGATGGCCGTGGCGCACGACAAGCGCTGGGATCTCCCCCTCTTCACCCGTTCGGCGACTCTCACCTACATGCAACGGGTGCTCGACGACGTGGCCGAGAACCTCGAGGGCGAACCGTCGGCAGACGAGATCTACTTCCATCGTCTGGCGCTTTTTCACGAAGACATGCACGGTGAGGCCTTCGCCTACACGCGCCAGACCCACGCGTATCCCCCGCCTCGCCCAGACGTCTACGGGCCAGCCGTTGAAGCACCCGAAGGCGAAGTGTTGGACGGCGACGTGGAGATC
>JBCCGX010001392.1:0-2494 GCA_039029035.1 Acidobacteriota bacterium
ATCCTGCTTCTTTTAGCGCTAGCTCCAGCACGGTAAGACCTCCGGCAAAACTCTACCATGCGCTGCAAATACAAACGCTCAGCTTCCGCCGATCGCGTAGAGCGCTTCGTAGCTGCGCAGGTAGATCACTCCGTCCGCGATAGCCAGCGAAGCCGCCAGGCGCTCGTCGACCGTGTTCTTTGCCAGGAGCTCGTACTTCTTGCCCGCCCGAATCACCGACACCGTGCCATCTGTCGCGACGAGGAAGATCTTGCCGTCGGCATACACCGGCGAGCCACGATGGGGCCCGCTATGCACCCGCTCGGCATAGACCGTCTCGCCACTCTTGGCATCCAGGCAGGTGAGCCGGCCGTTTTCGCCGCTCAGGTAGACGAGCCCATCCTGCACCAGGGGGGACGGCACGTCGGGCGTGCCGCGCTCCAGGTGCCAGCGAGTGTGCTTCTCGGCCCCGGTGATCTCCCCTTTGGCGCCAGTTGGATCCAGGCCATACACCGGCCCGCGCTTGGCCGAGGGCACCACCAAGAGACCGTCGGCATACACCGGCGTCGCCACCAGGCGCAGGGACGGGTTGTAACCATCCTTTGGATTCAAGCCGCCGTGACGCCACACCTCCGCGCCATTCGCGACCTGATGCGCGCTCACATAATCCGCACCGTGGATCAACAGTAGCTCCTGCCCGCCGGAACGAAGGGTTTGTGGTGAAGTGTAAGAATGCAGACACTCGGCCCGCGCGTCGGTGGCGCGCTCGTGCTTCCAGAGCTCTTTGCCGGTCGCCTTGTCCAGCGCCACCACCAGCTGACCATTGGTGTTGAGCGCCTGCACGAAGAGTCGGTTGCCACTCAGGAAGGGCGACGACGACAGACCGAAGTACATACTGATCTTGCCGTAGCGCTGCTCCAGATCCACCCGCCAAACTTCGTTGCCGTCGAGATCCAGGCTCACCAACGTGCCGCTGCCGAAAAGCACCCACAGGTGCTTGCCATCCGTCACCGGAGAGGGCGAAGCTGGGCTGGTCTCCGTGCGGAATTGCGCCAGACCGCCGCGAAAATCATAGGCACCCTGAGCCACTGTTTTCTTCCACACCACCTTGCCGGCCGGATCCACCGCCATCACCAGCAGCTCCTGGCTGCCCTCGGTGGTCGAGGTCAGGAAGATCCGGTCGCCCCAGACGATCGGCGTCGCGGCGCTGTCGCCCGGCAGCTCTAGTCGCCACTTCAGGTTCTTGTCTTTCCCCCACTCCGTCGGCAGGCCGGTCGCCTCACTCGTGCCGTCGAACCGTGGGCCGCGCCAATGTGGCCAGTTCTCGGCCGCCAACGGCGCCGAAAGACCAAGCAAGAGGAGGATCGAAACGACGCTACGAAGGCTGGTGATCGGAGACATGGCTGATGCCCTTTCGTTGACTTGGGAGCCTGGAAGGTCGATAGATCCAGATTATCAGCTGGCGTCGACCTGGCTCTGACCGGCAACAACGCCCGAGAGGAGTAGAATCATCAAGCTATGGCTGACGTACTGTGAGTGTGTCTACTGTGAAGGTACGGCACTTCTCTCAGCGGGGGGATTCGACGATGAGAGCCACAATCCTTGCGATCTTACTGACACTCTCTTGGCTTGCGCTGCCATCTCGCGTACCGGCCGAGACCTACAGCGAAGCGATCGAGCGCGGCGACCGGATGCTCGAAGACCAGGATTATCGCGGCGCGATCAAGGCCTACAAGAAGGCTCACAAACAGGCTAAGGAACCGTCCTTCGAGTGCTGCTACGGCCTCGCCCGGGCCTACAACCGGGTCGGCTCGTACAAGGATGGCGCCAAGAGCGCCCGCGAGGCCGTGGCGGCGGCCAAGAGCGCGGAAGAGCGGTTGATGGCGCAAAACACGCTAGGGTTGGTGCTGTTAGCCGGCGGCCGCGCCTCCTCGGCACAGCTGGAAGAGGCGGTGACCGTGTTTCGCCAGATCCTCGAGGTTTCCCCGATCAACAACGTGCGCTTCAACCTCGGCTTTGCTCTCCTCAAGCTCGAGCGCGACGACGAGGGAGTTGCTGTCCTAAAAGAGTTCCTAGAGGGTCGAGCCTCCGACCGCGGGGCCGAGCTCGCTAAGTCCTACATCGCCAACCCACGGCGTGCCCGCGCCAACATGATCCCGGATCTCGACCTCCTCACCCTCAGCGGCGAGCGCATCACCACCGCCGATCTCGCCGGCAAAGTCATCCTGATCGATTTCTGGGCTACCTGGTGCGCCCCCTGCATCCAATCCCTGCCGCACCTACGCAAGCTGCACAAAATGACCGAAACCAGCCCCTTCATGCTGGTAAGCATCAGTAGCGACGTCGACCGCGACAAGCTGCGCTCCTTCGTCAGCGAGAACTTCATGCCCTGGCCGCAAGTGTGGGACGGCAGCCGAACTTTGGGCAAACGAGAGTTCAAGATCGAGGGCTACCCCTCCTTCGTTCTGGTCAGCCACGAAGGTGAGATCCTGTACCAGGAGTCCGGTTGGGGCAG
>JBCCGX010001393.1:0-2473 GCA_039029035.1 Acidobacteriota bacterium
CACCGACTCCCGATAGGCCTCGTCCTGGGCGTCGAAGAGGCTCCAGCACGGCATGCTCACCACCCGGGTCGCCACCCCGTCGGCGAGCAGCTGACGATGGGCTTCGAGCACCAGCGGCACCTCGGAGCCACTCGCCAGCAGCAGGGCTTGGGGCTCACCCGGCGGGTCGGCCAGCACATAAGCGCCGCGCGGCACGCCCTCCCGGGCCCGCTCCAGGGTCTGCTGGAGAATCGGCAGCTTCTGCCTCGAGAGCACCAGAGCCGTCGGCCCCTCGCGGTGCAGGATCGCGGCGCGCCAGGCCTCGGTGGTCTCGTTGGCGTCGCAAGGCCGCAGCACCAACAGGCCGGGGATCGAGCGCAGCGACAGCAGCTGGCTGACCGGCTGGTGGGTCGGCCCGTCCTCGCCGAGGAAGATCGAGTCGTGGGTGAAGATGAAGATCGACGGCAGCTCCATCAACGCCGCCAGGCGGATCGATGGGCGCATATAGTCGGAGAAGATCAGGAACGTGCCGCTGTAGGGTCGCAGCAGCTTGCTCAGCGCCATGCCGTTCTGCACCGCCCCCATGGCGTGCTCGCGCACCCCGAAGTGGAAGTTGCGCCCGTCCGGCGCCTGCGCCGAGCACACCGCCTCACCCTTCAAGAACGTGTTGTTGGACGGCGCCAGATCCGCCGAGCCACCTAACAACTCACTCACCCGGCCGGCCACCGCCGTCAGCGCCGCACCCGAGGCCTTGCGGGTCGCCAGGGGGCCGTCTTCGGGCTGGAAGGTCGGCAGCAGGTCTTCCCAGCCCGCCGGCAGCTCACCGGCGAGGCGGGTATCGAGCTCCGCCGCCGCGTCGGCGTGGGCCTCGCGGTAGCTCTTCAACGTCTCGTTCCAGCCTGCCGACTGCTCGGCACCGCGACGCCGGGCGTCGTCGAAGGCGCTCACCGCCGCTTCGGGCACCAGGAACTCGGGCTCTGGCGGCCAGCCGAGATTCTTCTTGGTCAGGGCGACCTCGTCCGGACCCAGGGGCGAGCCGTGGGCGCCGGAGGTGTCTTGTTTGTTGGGGCTGCCGTAGCCGATGTGGGTCTTGACCCGCACCAGGGTCGGCCGTCCGGTCTCCGCCTTGGCGGCCTGGATCGCTGCTTCGATCGCTGCCAGGTCGTTGCCGTCGTCGACCTCCAGGGTATGCCAGCCATAGGCCTGATACCGCTTGACGACATCTTCGGTGAAGGCCAGCTCAGTGGAGCCGTCGATGGTGATGTCGTTGTCGTCCCAAAAGACATTCAGCTTGCCGAGGCCGAGGTGGCCGGCGAGGGACGACGCCTCCGCCGCGACCCCTTCCATCAAATCGCCATCCGAGGCGAACACCCACACGCGATGATCGAAGAGGTCGTACCCCTCCCGGTTGTAGCGCGCCGCCAGGTGGCTCTCGGCGATCGCCATGCCCACCGCGTTCGAGATCCCCTGGCCGAGGGGGCCAGTGGTGGTCTCGATGCCGGGGGTCATGCCGTACTCCGGGTGCCCCGGGGTGCGCGAGTGGAGCTGGCGGAAGTTGTGCAGCTCCTCGATCGGCAGGTCATAACCCGAAAGGTGCAGCAAAGCGTAGATCAGTGCCGAGGCATGGCCGCACGAGAGCACGAACCGATCGCGGTTCGGCCACTCCGGCTGCGCCGGATCGAACCGCAAATGGTGCGCCCACAGCTGGTAGGCGAGAGCCGCCTGGCCCATCGGCGCGCCGGGATGGCCGGAGTTGGCGCGCTGCACCATGTCCACGGCCAAAAAGCGGATGGTATTGATAGTGGTCTGGTCGACATCGCTGGCAGGGGGTGTGGCCGCAGCGCCCTCCGTCATGGTGCAAGCCTCCTTGGAAACCGTCTGAGCTCGTCGAAGGGTCGACCCGAACGCAATGATCGGCCCGGCCGCCTCGACCGTGGAGTCGATAGGCGGAGTCTACCCGCTCGAGGCGGCTCGCGAGATAAAGGCGCGCAGGTTTCTGGAGCGGCTCGACGCTCGGAGGTCATGGCGGAGAGGGAGGGATTCGAACCCTCGGTCGAGTTGCCCCGACAACTGCTTAGCAGGCAGCCCTGTTCGGCCACTCCAGCACCTCTCCCCGCGAGCGGAGGATGGGCATTATACCCACGGTTGAAACGGCCGGCTAGCCTGGGGTCGAAACGGGGAGGGGGCGTCTGGCTTAAGGAGCCTTTGGCTCCTGCGAGGTGTGTTAACTTCCCTCCACCTAGGAGCTCCGGCACCGTCTGCCGGAAGAGCCTGGGCAATCCACCCCAAAACGAATGCTCTGAGGTCAACCATGGCGACCAAATTGACCGGCCCGGTCCGGGTGCGCTTCCCTCCTTCGCCGACCGGTGCGCTGCACGTCGGCGGCGCCCGCACGGCGATCTACAACGACCTGCTGCGGCACAGTCTCGGCGGCACCTTCATCCTGCGCATCGAAGACACCGATCGGCAACGCTCCGACCCGGCGATGACCGAG